>JBJTUI010000176.1:0-4843 GCA_046080625.1 Elainella sp.
ACCGCCGACCTGCTCGACTACGAAGACGTGATGGCCAAATTTGAGCCGATGATGTCCTGGCTGGCCCAGCTCTATATCAACACGCTCAACGTCATCCACTACATGCACGACAAATACTGCTACGAGCGGCTGGAGATGGCGCTGCATGACCGGGATGTCTATCGCACCATGGCCTGTGGGATTGCCGGACTGTCGGTAGTCACCGATGCCCTGTCGGCGATTCGCTACGCCCAGGTGAAGGTCGAACGGAACGCGGATGGACTGGCCGTGGGATACCAGATCGAAGGCGATTTTCCCAAGTTTGGCAACAACGACGAGCGGGTAGATAGCATCGCCGCTTCCCTGGTGGAAAGCTTTATGAACAAGCTGCGGCAATGCCCGACCTACCGCGACGCCACGCCCACCCAGTCGATCCTGACGATTACCTCCAACGTGGTCTACGGCAAGAAAACCGGCAGCACCCCCGATGGCCGCAAGGCGGGCGAACCCTTTGCCCCCGGTGCTAACCCAATGCAGGGCCGAGATACCCACGGTGCAGTCGCAGCCCTGGAGTCGGTGGCCAAACTGCCCTATGTGCATGCTCAAGACGGCATCTCCTACACCTTCTCGATTGTGCCGGGGACGCTGGGCCATACCGAGACGGATCAGGTCAACAACCTGGTGGGGCTGCTAGACGGCTATTTCCACGACCATGGCCACCATATCAACGTCAACGTTCTAAATCGCGAAACCCTGATTGACGCGATGGAGCATCCCGAACGGTATCCCCAGCTGACGATTCGCGTCTCTGGCTATGCTGTTAACTTTGTCAAACTCACCCGCGAGCAGCAGCTCGATGTGATCCACCGGACGTTCCACGAACGGTTCTAGCGTTAACAGTCACTATGGTTCTGAGTCACGGTACTTCTGCACTGACGGGACGGATTCATTCCACCGAAACTCTGGGCACCGTCGATGGTCCCGGCATCCGCCTGATCATCTTCACCCAGGGCTGTCCCCTCCGCTGCCTCTACTGCCACAATCCCGACTGTCGTCTGGTGCAGGCAGGCCAGGAAGTTACCGTTGTCGAACTCATGACCGAGGTGCGCAAGTACCAGTCCTACATGCAGGCGTCTGGGGGCGGCGTCACGGTCAGCGGCGGCGAACCGCTGATGCAGCCCGAGTTTGTCACTGAGATTTTTCGCCAGTGCCGCGCTCTGGGTATCCATACCGCCCTCGACACCTCCGGCTATTGCGATCTCCAGGTGGCCCAGCCCGTAGTCGCCCAGGCCGATCTGGTGCTGCTCGACATCAAATCCTTCGATCCCGACACCTACTTCAAAGTCACCCATGTGCCGCTTCAGCCAACGCTGGATCTGGCCCGCTACTTGGATCAAATTCATAAACCTACCTGGATTCGATTTGTGCTGGTGCCGGGATTGACCGATGATCTAGAGCAAATTCAAAATTTAGCCGATTTTGTCGCCAGCTTGACTAACGTAGAACGCCTGGAAGTATTACCCTTTCACAAGATGGGTGAATATAAATGGCACGAGCTGGGCTATGACTATCTGCTGGGCGACACCCAACCCCCCTCAACTGAATTAGTGCAGCAAGTTGTAGAAATCTTTAAGGGGCGCGGCATCAACGTCTGGGGGGGCTAAAGTAGAGCACGAAAAGCATAGGTTTGGTGCTCGCCTATTCCTATGTCCATCTCTATGCCCAATTGTCACGCCTAATTGCTACGCCCTATTGCGACCCAGTGTTCACTACTATATTTTAAGTTTTGTTCATCATCCAGGATAAGGAAAGCTTTATGCAGGTTACAAACGTTACCGAACTGGAAGAACGGATTCAACGGGCCAAAATTGCCCAGGCCCAATATGCCCATTTCACCCAGCAGCAGGTAGACGGGATTTTTAAGAAAGCCGCCATGGCTGCTAACACCCAGCGAATTCCCCTGGCCAAAATGGCTGTACAGGAAACGGGCATGGGGATCGTGGAAGACAAGGTGATCAAAAACCACTTTGCCTCGGAGCTGATCTACAACAAATACAAAGACGAGAAAACCTGCGGCGTCATCGAAGAAGACCAGCATTTCGGCATCCAGAAAATCGCCGAGCCGATTGGGATTTTAGCCGGAATTATTCCCACCACCAACCCCACCTCAACCGCCATCTTTAAGGCGCTAATTGCCCTCAAGACCCGCAACGCGATTATCTTTTCGCCCCATCCTCGCGCCAAGGACTGCACGATTGCCGCCGCCAAGATCGTCGCCGAAGCGGCAGTGGCTGCGGGGGCTCCGCCCGACCTGATCGGCTGGATTGACCAGCCCTCGGTGCCCCTCTCCCAGGCGCTGATGCAGCACCCCGACATCAAGCTGATTCTGGCAACGGGCGGCCCTGCCATGGTGAAGGCGGCCTATTCCTCGGGCCATCCCTCGCTGGGGGTGGGCGCAGGCAATACGCCCGCCGTGATCGACGAAACCGCCGATATCCGCATGGCCGTCAGCTCGATCCTACTCAGCAAAGTCTTCGACAACGGCATGATCTGCGCTTCCGAACAGTCAGTGGTGGTGGTGGACAAGATCTATGAGCAGGTGAAGCAGGAGTTTATCCAACGGGGAGCCTATTTTCTTAACGTCGACGAAATGGCCCAGCTGGCCCAGGTAATTCTGGTGGACGGACACCTCAACCCGACGATTGTCGGTCAGTCGGTAACGACGATTGCTCGACTGGCTGGAATCGAGCTGCCCTCCGGCGAGACGACGCCGAAAGTCCTGATGGCAGAGGTGAAGGAAGTGGGCAGCCAGGAGCCCTTCTCCTACGAAAAGCTGGCCCCAGTGCTAGCCTGCTACCGCACCAAAGACTTCTACGAAGCTGTGGAGCGGGCCGAGCAGCTGATTACCTTTGGCGGCCAAGGCCACACTTCGGTGCTCTACACCGACCCGATGAATCAGACGGATATCGACTATTTTGAACAACGGATGCAGACGGCTCGGGTGCTGATCAACACGCCCTCTTCTCAGGGCGCAATCGGCGATCTCTATAACTTCAAGCTCGACCCGTCGCTCACCCTGGGCTGCGGCACCTGGGGCGGCAACTCGGTTTCTGAGAACGTGACGCCACGTCACCTGCTGAATATTAAAACCGTCTCGGAACGCCGGGAAAACATGCTGTGGTTCCGGGTGCCACCCAAGGTCTACTTTAAGTCGGGCTGTCTGCCCGTGGCCCTGCGGGAGTTGGCCGGAAAGCAGCGCGCCCTGCTGATCACCGACAAACCGCTCTACGACATGGGCCTGCTCAAACAGGTGACGGACGTGTTGGATCAGATTGGTGTGGATCACCACATTTTTTACGACGTGGAGCCCGACCCTGATCTGACTACCGTCAACAAGGGGCTAGCCCTTTGCAACAGCTACCAGCCCGATGTTTTGATTGCCTTTGGCGGCGGCTCGCCTATGGATGCGGCCAAAGTGATGTGGCTGATGTATGAACATCCAGAGGTGGAGTTTGAGGGGCTGGCGATGCGGTTTATGGACATCCGCAAGCGGGTGTATGCGCTGCCGCCCTTGGGCCAGAAGGCCATGCTGGTGGCCATTCCTACCACTTCGGGCACAGGTTCGGAGGTGACGCCCTTTGCCGTGGTCACAGACGATCGGGTCGGGATCAAATATCCCCTGGCCGACTATGCCCTGACGCCCAACATGGCAATTGTCGATCCGGAATTGGTGCTGCACATGCCGAAAAAACTGACGGCCTATGGCGGCATCGACGCCCTCACCCACGCCCTGGAAGCCTATGTCTCGGTGCTGGCCACCGAATTCACGGACGGTCTAGCCCTGGAGGCGATCTCGCTGCTGTTCGAATACTTGCCCCGCGCCTACCACCAGGGTGGGGCTGACCCGGAAGCCCGTGAGAAAGTGCATTACGCCGCCACGATTGCCGGGATGGCCTTCGCCAACGCCTTCCTGGGTATCTGCCACTCCCTGGCCCACCAGCTGGGAGCCACCTTCCATGTGCCTCACGGATTGGCCAACGCCCTGATGATCTCCCATGTGATTCGCTATAACGCCACCGACGCACCGTTCAAACAGGCGATCTTCCCGCAGTACGAATATCCTCACGCCAAGGAGCGCTATGGCCGGATCGCTGATCACCTGCACTTGGGCGGCGATACGCCCGACGAGAAAGTAGAGCGTCTGGTGGCCGCAATCGAAGACCTGAAGCACCAGGTAGAAATTCCGCTGACGATCCGAGATACTTTGTCGGAAGACGATCAGAAATTCTACAGCGAGCTGGAGCAGATGGCTGAACAAGCCTTCGATGACCAATGCACCGGGGCTAACCCCCGCTATCCGCTGATCCAAGATCTGAAGAATCTCTATGTCCTGGCCTACCAGGGCTGCCACACCGATGCGGAACTCTACCACACCGATCTGGTGCCAGCTGGGTGAGGCAGAGGGTTGGGCTAAAGCTAGGGATGAATTGCCCCATGGCAGTAACCGAGGTCTGTAAAAGTTGCCAAGGCTAGGCAGTTCATCCCTTCAGCAATACTGTGCAGGCTGTGCAGGCTGTGCGATTAAATCATACGGAATCCGGATAGTAGAGTAGCAGTATTTCAGGTTTCACTCCACCAGTGAAACAGCGTATGCTGGCGAATCACATCCGGCATCGCTCCCAGCGTCAAACACCGGGTCGCTAAAACTGCCTCCAGCGCATCTAGGTCCTCAAACTTGCGGTTGACCAACGGCTCGTCACTCAACTGCCACAAGTGCTCAGCTGGCTGTAACTCTGGTGAGTAAGGCGGTAGAAACTCTAGATGTATCCCCTCGGGCACTACCACTCCTTCAGATCGATGCCAC
>JBJTUI010000177.1:0-3276 GCA_046080625.1 Elainella sp.
TGGTCAGGCGCTCCAGCTCGAAACCAGCGAGATCCGCGAGTTTTTGATGATGGCCCGCCAGCCCGTCTCGCTCGACCTGCGCGTCGGCGACAACCAGGACACCGAGCTGCAAGACCTGCTGGAAGACGAGAGCGAAAGCGCTTCTCCAGAGAACTACGCCACCCAGGAATCGCTGCGGCGCGATCTGGAAGGGATGCTGTCTGAGCTGACGCCCCAACAGCGGGAGGTGATTGTGCTGCGGTTTGGCCTCCAGGACGGCCACGAGCTGTCTCTGGCCAAGGTGGGTCAGCGCATGAACATCAGCCGGGAGCGAGTGCGGCAGCTAGAGCGGCAGGCACTTGACCACCTGCGTCGCCGCAAAGCCAACGTGCGCGGCTATCTGGCCAGCTAATTAACCCGGACGAGTCAGGCTAATCCCTTGGCTCGTTTTTTTAGATTGTTCGTCAGGCAGGATTGAACCAGAGCAATCCAGAGCAGTCCAGGGAACCCACTGCTCATAGATTGGTGCGGTCTATCGAAGACTTTATTTATAAGTAGGTAGGCTCAATTAAATGGCACACCGAAATTCTGGGTTATGCCCTTTGGGCAGGCGATGCCAACGACTTCACTCAACCCTCTTCCAGCGAGTATTTGAGCATTGAGCGTAGTCGAAATGCGTCTTTAAAGTAATCCAGCCCACCTACTGTAATAAGTGCCTGGTTGAATTGGCTCGCCTTGAATTGGTCTAAGACCTATCTGGCGCAGGAGTCTCGAGCCGCCCTGAATAGACCAGAGGTAGAATGCCTCATCGATTACGTTTCCCCTATGCTTGGGTGAGTCTTTGCAGGTAGTTGCGACTGGGATTTTTCCAGTGATCCATGTGGCAACTCAGCCGCTATGTGAATATCTGTAAAAATAGCTGAAAATTTCTCTAGAAGTTTTCCGGAACCTTGCAAATTGCTGCTGTAGTTGACTGGCGGTTGGGCACACTGTAGCCAAACCACGCTCAATCAGCTGGCTTGTGCAACAAACTGTTGCGCGCTCTGTAAAGTCTTTCTCATTGAATATCAGCTGCATCAGCCTCTCCAGTAGAGTGAATGATAGGGATGGTGCATTTGGTTGTTCCTGAAATGAACCGCTCGGTTTTCGGCAAATACTAGTCAAAATGGAGGAAACTACGGTGAAGAAATTAACTCAAACAGGATTTTTCCCGTGGCGTACTTTGGCTGAAAAATTTGAGAAGCCACTGGTAGGGCTGCTGATGCCGCTAGGGTTTGCGGTCAGCGCTGTCGCCATGCCCGTTGAAACTGAAGCGACCCAGATCAGTCCGCGATTGGAAGATGGGGTGTATCTCTATGGCCAGTCGCCTGAGCCTGCAACGCTCGGGTCAGAATATCTCGTATTTGAAGTGAATCAGGGTGAGGTCATCGGTGGCTTCTACATGCCCCGCTCCTCTTTTGACTGTTTTGAGGGCAAAGTTGAAGCCGATCGGCTTGCCCTGACCGTTATCGACAGCTACGACCGCTCGCCCCATGACTATGCTGTAGCGCTGGCCGCCAGCGATTCGGTGGCTTCTGCCGATGGTTCAACAGCGGTTCCATTGGGTCTACAGGGCTACCACCGCCTCAACAGCCTGGGTGAAATCGATCAGCATATTCTCACAACCTGTAAAGCTGACCTGAATTAGGGCCTTTGCATTAGGGAGCTGAGCGTATCACAGAATGATTTACGGCGAATTTGCTTGAGATCAGCAGCATGGAACCAACGGTCTGTCGAGTTGTGCCCTATGTCGAAGCTGAAGCCGCAATCCAGCAAATTCGCCGTTTAGTGTTTCAGATTGAACAGCAGGTCGATCCGGCCTTGGACTTTGATGGGTTAGACCCAGCAGCCCAGCATATCTTGGCCTACCAGCAAGACCAGGCAGTTGGCACAGCTCGAATCCGCCGCCTGGATAGCGCCATCGTCAAACTTGAGCGGGTTGCCGTGCTGGCAGACTTTCGCGGCCAGGGAATTGGTCAACAGATCATCCAGACAGCTCTCTCCTGGCTGGTAGCGCAGGCCATCTTTGACTGTAAGCTCCATGCCCAAACGCAAACGGTGCCGTTCTATCAGAAGCTGGGCTTCACCCCCGAAGGCGAAGAATTTTACGAAGCAGGCATTCCCCATAGCGCGATGTATTGGCGCTATGGTTTGGCCTAGCCTGCCCCGATCTTTAAGCTGATTCGGTATTCCCCTATACGCAGGTCGGCTTAACCGGTCTGACTGGGGATGGGGGCTGCGCTAAATTAGGGAATAGATGCAAAAGATGGATGAAACGGCTCTGAAGAAATACGAGCGATTGTAAAGCTGAGCAGGTCGTTTACTTTATGAAGTGTATCTAAACAAAAATAGATACAACGATTTTTCAGTAGATAAATCACTGCAGTCTGAATAAAACAGCTTTAGGTTCCTGCTGCTCAGGTAGCCCTGCTTCGTTTGGCCGCCAGACGTAAATTTTTCTTTACAAGAGCGTGCAATAGTTCGTTGCTTTTGGGGTTCTCTACCTTTGGGCGTAAGTAGCAGTGCGGATGCGAAGCCCTACCAACTTTGTCATCATCAAACTATGACATTTAAATCTGTTAGATTCCCTTAGATTAGTTTGTCTTTTAGCAATATAAAGTTTCATTCCTCTCAGCTTTCTATAGTTTCTATCAGTAATCACCCCCAATATACGCCTCACTCCTTTTAGTAACTAACCGGTGAAAAAAATGCAAAATCATGCTGCTACTTGCCCTTGCTGTTCAGAACCCCTGCTGCGTCACATTCGCAGTGGCTCAATCTACTGGTTCTGCTCCCACTGCTGGCAAGAAATGCCCAACCTGACCCAGCAAGTTGCCGATAAACATGCTGCTGAGCACAAATTTTTGGAACAGCTAAGGCTCCAAACCCCCAGTCTGCCCCAAACCCCGAGTCTCACCAAAGTTGCCTAACCGGGGGTGCCTAATCAGGAAGCCTGATCGAGTCTGGGTCAGTTTTCGGCCCTCGACCAGGAAAGCACTGGCTCCTGCCAGATGATGTCGCCATTTTGGAAGACCGTGAGCTGAGCTGGACTGATCTCGTAGGCGAAATTGCCATTGTTGACCCGGTAGGCATCCTCGTCAATTTCGCGCAAATCGAACAGATTAATCGAGTTCTCAGGATTGCTGCGCTCTACTCCCCGATAAAACCAGGAGCCATCCTGCCCGATGCAGATCGAAATCTGATAGGTGGCAGTCAGATAGGAGGAAACGGACATTGCTCTAGGGCAGTCGGGCTGGG
>JBJTUI010000178.1:0-2511 GCA_046080625.1 Elainella sp.
GGTGCTGAAACGACGCTGTTATGGGATTTTTGATGTCAAACGGATTTTTCAGCGCTTAACCCTCGATCTGCGGGGCTATGAACGCTTTGGTTCAACCTGAAGCGGTTCATCTCCTGGAAATGACTAAGGCAGCTTGTACGAATAAGTTGATCACCTGGATCGGTCTACTGGCTTGAACAAGGGGCTTAAGCCCCTTGCCTGCTCAGGTTATTTTTACAAGACTCCTAAATTCCATATCTAGTGGCAACCACGGCAATTCTGGAAGAACCTAAATTTTGGAATTCGTGGATTTTGGGATTGGCGAATTTAGGGGGCGAGACAGGACTTCCGCCCAAGTAGGAACCCCAATTTTCTCTCAGGACGCCAATGTATTCCCTGTAGCTGCGCTTGTGGTAGGGCAGGCCGCAACTCTGAAAACAATCTAAAAATGGGTCCGGTTTGACAGTCTCAGCGGTTCAGTCCCCAGTATGGTGTGCAAGGATAAAGTCAGGCAGTCTAATCTGACCCATCTCCAGTGTTTGAGGAAGACTTTGGCAATGCTACGCTATTACACATCGGTTTAAGTTGACGAACCTGGGTTGGCAAGCCTAAGTTTGTGCCCCTTCCGGTCAGCCGCTGAATTAGGCTGTTGGAGGTGAACCTGATTAGGTATTACCGAGGGGCGTCAGCTGCAAGACTGCAAGGTTAACTGTAAGGTTAATCACGAGTGGCGCAATTGCGTCGATTAAACGGGTTAGGAGAAGAGTCGATTAGCAATGTACAATCCAAGTGCTGCGGGTGGTGCTGCCGATACGTCTGGTAGCCGCCTTTTTGTTTATGAAGTCGAAGGCCTACGTCAAAGCGGAGAAACTGATAATTTCGGCTATCCGATTCGGCGGAGCGGCAATGTGTTTTTCACCGTGCCCTACTCCCGAATGAATCAGGAGATGCAGCGAATCACTCGCCTCGGCGGAAAAATCGTCAGCATTCGTCCCTATGACGGCAGCAATCTCGGTAAGGGTAACGGTAGTAGCGTCAGCAACGGCAATGGTTCCTCTGGCACTGATTCAGTCCAGCCAGCAGAAGCACCCAAACCTATGACTCAAGCCAAAGAAAAGAAAAAGCATGACGATGTTCCGGTCAATATTTATCGGCCCAACAATCCCTACGTCGGCACCTGCATCTCTAACGAGGAGCTGGTCGGCGAAGGCGGGATCGGCACAGTGCGTCACCTGATGTTTGACATCTCGGGCGGCGACCTGCGCTACATCGAAGGCCAGAGTATTGGCATCATCCCGGACGGGATCGACGACAAGGGCAAACCCCACAAAATTCGTCTCTACTCGATTGCCTCCACCCGGCATGGCGACCGAATTGACGACCAAACCGTGTCGCTCTGCGTCCGCCAGCTGGAATACAAGCATCCCGAATCGGGCGAGACGGTCTACGGCGTCTGCTCTACCTTCCTGAAGAACCTGGAGCCCGGTGCCCCCGTTAAAATTACCGGCCCCGTCGGCAAAGAAATGCTGCTGCCCGACGACCCGGAAGCCAACATCATCATGCTGGGCACCGGCACCGGGATCGCGCCCTTCCGGGCCTACCTGTGGCGGATGTTCAAAGACGGCGAGCGGGCCGCCAACCCCGAATACCAGTTCAAAGGGTTTGCCTGGCTGATCTTCGGTATCCCGACCACGCCTAACATCCTCTACAAAGAGGAGCTGGAAGACATCCAGAGCAAATATCCGGATAACTTCCGCCTCACCTATGCCATTAGCCGCGAGCAGCAAAACTCGGAAGGCGGCAGAATGTACATCCAGCATCGGGTAGCCGAATATGCGGATGAGCTGTGGAACCTGGTGAAACAGGAGAAGACCCATACCTACATCTGCGGTCTGCGCGGCATGGAAGACGGCATCGACGCCGCAATGTCAGCCGCCGCCGAAAAAGAAGGAGTGGTCTGGAAGGAATACCAGCGCTCGATCAAAGAGCGGTGGCACGTTGAAACCTACTAGTCGAAGCCCGATGACTGGCTCCTAATGATAGGAGCTCGGCCCAGGTAGGAACTTCGCTAAAACTACGACAACCAGGAGGATCTCAGCGCTGCTGGGCCTGCTGGTTGTTTGTGGTTTAAAGCTGCTAGTAAGCTGCTGATTGGGGTGGCCGGCGAGCACCCCGGTCCTAATCGGCTGCACAGTCGCGGTTCTCGATGCTGCCGTTGGGCAGTTTGGTCCGGCAGAGTTTGGCGGTGCTGAGGCTGGTGGCAGTCAGGTTTGCTCCGCTCAGGTCGGCTCGACGCAGATTAGCGCCTGCGAAATTCACCTGGCTGAGGTCGGTGTTGGTCAGGTCGGCTCGGGCCAGATTGGCTCCGCTCAGGTTGGCATTGCTCAGGTCGGCTTCGCTCAGGTCGGCTTCTCCCAGGTAGGCGCGGCTCAGATCGGCCCCGGAGAAATTGGTGTTACTCAGGTTGGCTCCGCCCAAATTGCTATCTTGCAGGTTGGTGCGGCTGAGATTGGCCCGGTTCAGGTCAGACCG
>JBJTUI010000179.1:0-3711 GCA_046080625.1 Elainella sp.
TGTGTTTTCGACGGAACAGAAGAGGTGGGGTGCAAGGGGGCGAAACCCCTTTGTGGGGACGGATTCCCCACACCCCTCTTTCTATGCAGGCTCATAGAAAATTAGTATAAGTTGGCAAAAAGTAAACAGAACTTGCAAAGGAACAATTCTGATATCACGAACGACCTGGAATAGGAATGTTTTCAATCCGCAGAGTTGGGTAATTGCTGTCGTTATTGGGTTGTCCCAGGCTGTTGGTAACCAGTGTTAGCGAGGTAGCACGAGGGTCGAGTTCGCCTGCAAACACAAAAACTCCTTTTAGGGTGGTTTCTGAATCCACGGTCATGGTGTCATTGTCTGAGGGTTGAACCAGACGATAATTATTGCCCAAATTGTCGATCAGCATCATCGTGGAATTTGGGGTGATAAAATTCAGCCCGATCCAGGAGCCAGAGCCATTTGTGACTTCCAGCGTCAGGTCAATATGGGCTTCAGCCACGGAAATGCCCGTAACTTTTAGAAACACGCCATCGGCACGGCTAGTTTCCAGGTTTAATCCCTGGGTTGCTGGGGGTAAACCTGCAACGGCGGCCAACGGTAAACCAGCTGTCAAGGTCAGTGGCAATAGAAATCCCAGAAGCGATTGCACGACAGAACGACGCATAGACCTTCTCCTTGGTGCAATTGAGGCTGTTTCCTCTAGCCTCCTCAGGCTGTGAAAAATCGCCCCAGCGTCCAGTTGATCTTCAGCCTTATGTACCCTCAGCAAATGTATCTTCAGCTCACTGTATCTTCAGCTACAGTTCTTGCTTGCAACCCGGCAAAAATGGGGTGATACGCTGAAGTCATGAGATCGAGGATTCTGCCGATGCTTGTTACCCAACAGCCGATTCTGAAGCGCTTCTGGTATCCAGTGATGCCCTTGTCGCATCTGGCTGAACAGCCCCAGCCGTTTCAGCTGTTGGGGCAGCCGCTGGTGCTGTGGCGGAATGGAGCGGGAAAACCGGCGGCGGCGGATGATCGCTGCTGTCACCGATCGGCCAGGCTGTCCCTGGGGCAGGTGATCGAGGGCTGTGTTCGCTGCCCCTACCACGGCTGGTCATTTGACAGCACCGGGACCTGCGTCAACGTACCGCAGCTGGAGCCAGGACAGCCAATTCCCAAAACCTACCGGGTCAGGGGCTATCCCTGCGAAGAACGCTATGGCTATGTTTGGGTCTGCCTCGACCCAGAGCCGCTCTTGCCGATTCCGAGCATTCCGGAGGCGGAAGACCCGATCAATCGCCTGATTCCCCAGTTCTATGAGCCCTGGCAATGCAGCGGTCTGCGGCTGATGGAGAACTCATTTGACAACGCCCATTTCAGCTTTGTGCATCTGGCCTCGTTTGGCAGCCAGCAGCCCACCCCGGCCTCCTCAGAGATCAGGCTGCTGGAAACGGGTTTGCAGATGCGGGCGGTGATTGAGGTGGTGAATCCGCCCCTCCAGCAGCAGAATTTGCAGATTGCATCGGCTAAAACCGTGCGCACCGCTGAATCTACCTGGCATCTGCCGTTTGCTCGCACCCTGAAGATCACCTATCCCAACGGGTTAATGCACCTGATCTTCACAGCAGCCACCCCGATTTCCGATTCCATGTCCCAGATCATTCAATTCTGCGTTCGCAACGATACGGAGGCCGAGGCCAAAGCGGCAGACATCATTGCCTTTGACCGGCAGGTGGTCCTGGAAGATCGGGCGGTGCTGGAATCGACCGACTACGACACACCGCTGCGGATCAGCGCCGAACAGCATATGCCGTCTGACCGGCCCGGCATCCTGATGCGGCGAAAGCTGGCAGCGCTGCTAAAACAGCATGGCGAAACGGAACAGCGGCGAACTGAACAAACGGGAGCAATAGGTTGAGCAGAACTTTTTTGCTGAAAAACGTCTTAATCCTACAAGACGATAGCTATACAGAAGTTGATATTGCGGTTGACGAGGGCGTGATTCAAGCGATCCAACCCGTAGACTCGCCGCAGGCCCAATCAAACCCCGATTTACCCCTGGTTGACGGTCAACACAAGCTCTTGCTGCCGGGGTTTGTCAACGGCCATACCCACTCGACCCAGATGTGGCAGCGCGGCCTGATTGCGCCTTTGCCGCTGGAGCTGTGGCTGGCCAACCTGATCGACAGCAGCCCCCAAGAGCTGGAGCAAATTTACTGGGGGGCGCTGAGTACAGCGGTGGCAACGCTGCGGTCGGGCGGTACCTGTCTCGTCGATCACCTGACGCTGCTGCCGGGGCGCGAGCTGGAAACTGTGGCTGCCGTGGTGCGGGCCTACCGGCAGGTGGGCATCCGGGCGCTGATTGCCCCTCTGGTACAGGATTTACCGCTGGGAGCGGGGCTGCCAGGACGCTTGCCTACCCCGGCCTACCCCCAAACAGCCGCCGAGATTCTGCAAACCATGGCGGAGATTGTGCAGACCTTTCACGACCCGCAGGGCGGCATCCAGATTGGCGTTGGCCCGACCGGATTTCACCGCTGCTCGGATGCGCTGCTGGTGGGCTCTGCCGAGTTGAGCCAGCGCTATGGTCTCTGTCGGCATACCCACCTGCTGGAAACCCGGATGCAGAAAAAGCTCGCCCAGGAAAGATACGGCGGCAGCGCCGTGCGGCATTTGTATGACCTGGGCTTTCTGAATCGCCAGACTTCGCTGGCCCACTGCGTCTGGTTAGAGTCTGCCGATCTGCCGCTGCTGGCCGAAACCGGGGCGACAGTGGTGCATAACCCGGTCAGCAATCTGCGGCTGGGCAGCGGCATTGCCCCGATTCTCGACTGTCTGGCCGCCGGGGTGAACGTGGCGTTTGGCTGTGATGGGGCAGCCAGCAACGACGGTCAGGATCTGTTGGAGGCGATCAAGCTGGGCACGATGCTGCACAACATCACTGACCCCGACTATCGCCACTGGATCACGCCCCGTCAGGCGATTCAACTGGCGGCATCAGGCGGGGCGCAAGGGGTGGGGCTAGCTGACCAGATTGGCAAGCTGGCCGTCGGCTACTCGGCAGATTTCGTCCTTTACAATTTGCCCCGGTCGCTGCTGGCCCAGACTGACCCAATCCAGTTTCTGGTCTATACCAAGCCAGCGGCTGTGGTCGAGCGGGTTTGGGTGGGCGGACGGCTGCTGGTCGAGACGGGAGAGGTCTGCACGGTTGAGCCGGAGCAGGGGACGCTGCTGTTTCCCCCGCGAGAGCAGCCCCAGCCATCGCAGTTTCAAACCCAGAGCGCTCTGGAACCCCATTACCGAAACGTTGCGTTGACTGAATCAGACCCAGCATCGAACTGTTGAGAGAGACTGAAAAATATTGCATTTTATAGCGACTGATGAGCGGATTTGAACAGGGGCGGATATTTCAGGCTCCCTGATCTTTCAGGCAGTGATCTTTCAGACAGCAGATGGGGGATAATGATTGACGCCCATGGGGAATATCCTACGGGCCATGTATTGCTAGGTCATGTATTGCTAGGTCATGTATTGCTGGGTTCGCTGCTGCCCCGATTCACTCCTCCCCAATTCACCATGCCGCTGAAAACCTCCCAGATCCACGAGATTCTCAACACCAAGCGCGATGAGTTTGCGGCGTTTAACCGCGACACCTGGCGAAAATTGCAGGACTACCGCACGGCCCTGGAAGCCTTTTCTGCCGAGGGCGAAGCCGAGATCCAGGAGCGTTCGCTGGCCCATCCGGTC
>JBJTUI010000180.1:0-4185 GCA_046080625.1 Elainella sp.
TTGCCCAAGCGACAGGAGCAGGAGCCAACAAACAGGTATTGCTAGTGCTGGATGGAGCGGGGTGGCATCGATCTGAAGGAGTGGTAGTGCCCGAGGGGATACATCTAGAGTTTCTACCGCCTTACTCACCAGAGTTACAGCTAGCTGAGCACTTGTGGCAGTTGAGTGACGAGCCGTTGGTCAACCGCAAGTTTGAGGACCTAGATGCGCTGGAGGCAGTTTTAGCGACCCGGTGTTTGACGCTGGGGGCGATGCCGGATGTGATTCGCCAGCATACGCTGTTTCACTGGTGGAGTGAAACCTGAAATACTGCTACTCTACTATCCGGATTCCGTATTACCTGTTTTTTCGACCCAAAAGCAGCAAAAGAACTGATGGGGCGAACAGTTGGCAAACGCAGTGAACTGCTTGATCCAACCCATCCTTTGATTCAGTGGATTCGGCAGAACTACGAAACCGCCGTCCAAAAATTCCATCCTATTTCCGCCATTCAGCTGCCTCCTTCGCTGGGCCTAGCCCCTGGCTTGTATGTTTACGTTGTCCATCGCTGGTCTTGCAGTGGTTTAAGAAATGAGAATTGCCTGGTTTACAAAGTGATTCGCGGCCAAGATGGGGAAGTCCTTCCAGGCGACCTCTCGGAACAGCTGGTCAATCATGCAGCTCGCCATGGACAGCTGAAGCCCAATGCGGTTAATCTGTTGGCTAAATTTGATCAGGTTCAAGATCTGTTTGCAGTCTGCAGTGAGGCTTTGGAATCAGAATTTGGTCGATTTGCTGAGGACTTTGAAAACGAGAACACCAACCGATGTGATGTACAGCAAAAAAGTGCTGAAGACTACGCTAAACGCAGAAGGCAAGAATTAGAAGAACGCCTACAGCGCTTGCAGCTAGAGGGTAAGCTCCAGATTATTCCGGCAACTGAAGGGCTGCTGCGAAAAGTCAATCGCGAACTAGAGCTGAAACTTAGAAAAATTGAGCAAAAACGAGAGGTGAGCCTTGATCTGGTGCATCTGGCGGCAGGGGTACTGTTTCTCGAATAGCCGATTTCATCAAACTATTCCACCCGGATAATATCCCGCAAACCAAGCCAGTTGTAGCGTTTGACGCCCCAGGGCAGCAAAACCAGCATCAGCACGAACACCAGCGCCAGCCCCGCCCCCAACAGCAGCGTGCTAGTCAGAGCAGATCCCATGAAGGTGAGGAAAAAGACGCAGGGAATCACGCCCAGCAGGCAGGCCACGGCATAGATCGAGAAAGTCATCCCCGAGATGCCCGCCCCGTAGCTTACCAGGTCGTAGGGCAAAAACGGCGTCAGGTGCGACAAAAAGACTAGCCAGCCCAAATAGACCTCGCCCCGGTGGCTGGAGAAGTAGATTACCTTGCCCAGCAGCAGTCGCACTACCGACCGGCCCAGGGTGCGGCCAATGAAATAGGCGGCCAGGCTACCCAAATAGACGCCAATCACGCCGCAGAGGCCCGCCGGAATTGGTCCCCAGATCGCTCCGGCAGCCACCGTCACAGGCGTACTGGGAATCGGGCCAATCACGATCGCCACAATCAGCAGGCCGATGTAGAGCAGGACGCCCGTTGGTCCCAGCGATTGGATTGAAGCGGCCCAGGACTGGGGATGTTTGAGATCCAAGCCCGACTGCGACAGCAGCCACCAGGCCGCAATACAGCAGCAGAGCAGCAGCAGCAGGGCCATACCGTTCTGGGGGGTCAGCAGGTTGCGGAGTCTGCCAACCATAGTTCTAGCGCGGCAGGTGGATCGGGGGGATGGTTTCATACGGGCCAAGCGAGGAGTACTCAAAGCTCCCATATCATAGCTGAGCTCTCCTGGATTTGCAGGGAGAGGCTAGACCAGTGGGCTCGACTGTACACTGCTGTTAACCCGGCAGGCCAAAAATCAGCAAATAGATCAGAAACCCTGCCAAGATACCGTAGGCGCAGGAGAGCAGGGAGCGCCGCGAGATTTGGCGGCTGGAATAGAACAGTCCGCTGAGGCTGAGGGAGATGGCCAGTTCGCTCAGTGGCACAGTCCGACCCAACTGGAGCGTCACCAAATTGACAAACAGCAGCAGGGCAATAATCCAGAGAATACCGACTACAAATAGATTGATTTCGACTGGCCCGTCATAGGATTTGAATAACCGAGAGAAGAAATTGGTGTAGGTGAGGATGATGGGTGGCAGAATGGCCGCAGCCAAACTTCTTAACCCAGTCTCTAACCCCACCGCAAACGCTTCGGCGATAGCGCCAATCAGCAGTCCAGCAATCGAAGCATAGGCGGTCACGATTACTAGCCAGTTGAGCGCATAGATCAGCGGACGATTTTTACGAGTGGTGTCAATATCCTGGAAGCGTTTAGAGGATCTCGGCATTAGCGTAGAGCCTTGATAATCGTGATCTTGCTCTTACTATTGCGGATCATCCAGAGGCATACCACTGTCGGAGGAGAGAGCTTGCGGCAGGCCAAATCAGCCCAGTCTGGGGCACGCCGTTAGACGCGAGGAGCGTAGATGCCCCCCTGGTAGATCCAGGCAATGCCGTCTGGGTCTAGGCGGCGGGTCCATTCGCTAAAGTCGGGCTGGCGCTTGCGCAACCGCAGAATTTTGGCCGTAGTGCCTAACCGTTGAGCCAGTTGCCGACTGGAGAGGGTAGTTGAACCCGCCTCGTCGAGCAGGTCAAGGTAGGTATCCCACAACACAAACAACGCTGCAAAAATCAGGAGAACAACCGCCTCAGGGCGTTTGAGCAGATCGGAGCTGTCGAGGTTTGCCATATGCTGTTGGAGGATAAAAAGAGGGCGTCGGGGCTGCTGTTTTTTACTTTATCCTGATTCCCTCCTTATCCTGATTCACTCCCAAATTAATTCTGAAGCAGGGTTGCTACCGCATTAACTACGGTTTGCGCTGCGCCCACAAAAAACTCGCGATCGATGGTAGCAATGGTGTCGCTGGGCTGGTGGTAATGGGGGTTGCGAAAATTAGCGGTATCGGTGATCAGCACGGCTCCCAGACCGGCCTTCCAGAACGGGGCGTGATCGCTGCGCACCACATCGGGCGCAAAGCCGCCAAAGGTGGGAATCGCCAGGGTCAGCACCTGGGGTAAGCCAACTGAGGCAGCAGGCTGGGTCTTGTCGGTTGGCATCAGCTGGCCGAAGGCGGGATGGGTAAAGCTGGCCAGCAGCTCGGGATGGCCCTGATCGCCCAAAGCCGCCAGAAAATCGCCCCGGTCGGTGGGCGGCTGGATCGGCAGCGGCGGGTAGTTCTGGCAGCCCGGTTCGGTGCAGCGGTAGCCCAGCATGTCTAGAATCACGGCCCCGCGTAAACGGTCGGGCTGGGCCAGCTGCTTGACAAAGACCTTGCTGCCCAGCAGCCCCTGTTCTTCCAGGTCGAAAAAGGCCAGCTGTAGGGTGCGGGGACTGGCCCCCTTGAACAGCCGGGCCGCCTCTAGCAGAGTGGCGATAGCGGTGGCGTTATCGTCCGCTCCGGGGGAGCCTTCTACCGTATCGAAATGGGCTCCCAGCACGACTGTGTCTGCGGCGACATCGCTGCCCAGCCGCTCGGCGTAGAGGTTGATGCCATTCTCAAACGGCTGTTCCTGCACCGTCCAGCCCGCCGCCTCCAGCTGCTGCCGAATATAGTCGCGGGCCTGCTGTCTGGCCTGGGAACTGTAGCGCTCGACGGTCAGCGCTTCTAGATCGCTCAGCAGCCGCTCGGCCTCAACCGCCAGATCTACCTGCTGCACCGGAGAGCGGGCTGGGTCTGATCTTGGGGCTGATGCTGGATCTGAGACAGGAGCCACAGCGGGCTGAAATAATCCAACTAGCTGGTCAACGAACTGGTTAACCTGCTGGTTAACTCCCTGGGGGCCGACTAGCTGAGAGAGTGAAGGCTGCCGCCAGCCCAGCACCAGCACTGCGGCGAAAACCAGTAGCCCAAACCACCATCTTTTCATGCGTTAATCCCCACAGAACTCACAAAAAAATCTGGTCAGGCTCATTTTAGAAAGTTTGACCTGGGATTGTGTTATGCGCTGCTGGATGAGTACCCTGGGTAACCCCCCAGCTCTGCTGGGGGACTCCCACAGTTTGACAGTTCCGGGAGTCTGAGGAAAAGTCTCTTCAACCCGAACAATCTGAGTGTTCGGATCAAGGAGACTTCAATGAAAGATACTGGTAGC
>JBJTUI010000181.1:0-3067 GCA_046080625.1 Elainella sp.
TGGGCCCGGACAGGACGAGGCGTTGCCCGCTTCAATTCGGCCCGTTCTCTGGGCGACAGGGTTTCAGTTTGGCCAGTTTCAGTAATCCGGTAGGGAACCCCCCGATAGGAAAGGCCAGCTGCAGCCTGAGAAGGCACTGCGCCCCCCTGACGCATTTGATAGGTTTGGCCACGGTATTGGGCCACATGGGTTGATTCAATCGGGTCGTTGACGGCAACTTGATCTTGATATTCTGCGCCACGATACTTGAATTTCATAGCTTTAAGCTCCTGAACTCGTCACTTTGTGTTGGGTAAGTGGGCGCGTTCCTTCGGGAGAATCCCTAATTCCGTCTCACCTAGTTGCTGGACTCAATCTCAACGTCTGCTTTCAACAGCGGCTACAGGATTGAGCTTGGACACCAGGGAGATGAACGAATCTGATTTATATTCCGTATCTTAAGATACGATTTATAGGCTGTATAGGGTATTTTGCAAAAATTTACATAACCAATGTCAACCCTGGGCGTTGTGGCAAGCTAGAGCAAACGTTCGGACAAAGCGCTAGGGCTAGTGTGGCCTGCTGAAATAGAGCGCACAAAAAAGAGGCTCTTCAAGAGCCTCCCAGAGGACCGCTGCAATAGCAGCAGCGATTGGATGATGGCGAATGCTGGGTTTAGCAGTCGTAGTAGAGCTCGAACTCGTAGGGGTGAGGCAGCTTGCTCAGCGGCTTCACTTCACCCTCCATCTTCAGCGAAACCCAGTTGGAGAGGAAGTCTTCGGGGAAGACGCCGCCTGCCGTCAGGAAGTCGTGGTCTTTCTCCAGGTTGGCCAGCGCTTCGCCCAGGTTGGCGGGGGCTTTGGGCACCTTGGCTAGCTCTTCGGGCGACATTTCATAGATGTCCACATCCAGCGGTTCACCCGGATCGATCTGGTTCTTGATCCCGTCTAGACCAGCGCAGAGCATAGCCGAGAAGGTGAGGTAGGGGTTGCTGGACGCATCGGGGCAGCGGAATTCAAGCCGCTTGGCTTTGGGGTTGCTGCCGGAGAGCGGAATCCGAATTGAGGCGGAGCGGTTTCCAGCCGAGTAGGCCAGGTTAACCGGCGCTTCGAAACCGGGCACCAGACGCTTGTAGGAGTTCACCGTCGGGTTAGTGAAGGCCAGAATCGAGGGCGCGTGCTTGATCAGGCCGCCGATGAACCAGAGGGCCGTCTGGCTGAGGCCCGCATATTTGTCGCCTGCGAACAGGGGCTGGCCGTCTTTCCAGACCGACATGTGGCTGTGCATACCGGTACCGTTGTCGTCGTGGATCGGCTTGGGCATGAAGGTTGCGGTTTTGCCGTATTTGCGAGCCACGTTCTTGACGACGTACTTATAGGTCAGCACATAGTCAGCCGCATGAACTAGATCCGAGAACCGGATGCCCAGTTCGCACTGACCGCCGCCCGCAACTTCGTGGTGGTGCTTCTCGATCGGCACGCCGCATCTGGCCATGGTCAGTAGCATCTCGGTCCGAATGTCTTGCAGCATATCGGAGGGAGCCACCGGGAAGTAACCGCGCTTCTTGCCGATCTTGTGGCCCAGGCTAGCATCCTTACCCGAGTTCCAGTTGCCTTCGTCCGAGTCGATGAAGAAGTAGCTCTCGTGGCCCGACTGGCCATACTGGATGCTGTCAAAGATGAAGAATTCGGGCTCAGGACCGCAGTAGACCTTATCGCCGATGCCGGTCGAGATCAAATAGTCGATCGCTTTCTGGGCAATCGAGCGCGGGTCCCGCTCATACATCTGCTGCGTTCGGGGATCGACGATCGTGCAGATCATGCTGAGGGTCGGCACTTCCATGAAGGGATCGATCCAGGCTGTGGTGGGGTCGGGCACCATGGCCATATCGGAAGCGTTGATTGCTTTCCAGCCCCGGATGCTGGAACCGTCAAAAGCCACACCACCCGTGTTCACGAAAGACTCTTCATCAATCAAGCTCTTGTGGAACGTGCAGTGCTGCCAGATACCATACAGGTCAACAAATTTCAGGTCGATCAGTTCAATGCCCTGATCGTCAATCATCTTGAGAATTTCTTGTGGGGTGGACATGGACTCTTCCTAATCTCCTTAGATCTTCTGGGCTGTTTCCTTGCGGTTAGTTTCCTTGCGGTCAGACATGGGCACAGGTGAATCTGCGCACAGTTAGGGAGTTGCACCCGAACAACCAAATTACCCTTACTTCGTGACTATACTTTTCAGGGTACTCCTTAGCATTGAGACTTGTTTCGGCATCTGTGATCTGCCCGTTACAATCTGCAAAGACTCTGCTGGCGATAGCCAAACGGCTGAGGCTATAACAGGCGTCAGGCCCAGAGAACTAGGCATTATGACCAATGTCGATAATCAATGGCGTCACGAGCAATCAGGATCAGAAATCAACAGTTTCAGCAAGCGGTGAGAAGCAAGCCATCATCGAGCTATGATGCGTTGCTTAAGATCCTCCTACAATCGCTACGATTGCACCAGATATAGCTGCTCAGAGCGGTGACCTCTACAGTAGTTGACCTCTACAACAAATCTAGCTTTGGAGTCTAACTTGGGGAGGATGCCCAACGGGTGAACCAGTGCAAACGCACCTGAATCATAGTAGGAACAGGGATGCAGAGATTTTGTATCAGAGACTACATTTTGCCGATTGGGCGAAAAAGCAGCAATATTTGTGCATCGCTAGTCAGTGGTCAAAAAACTTTACATTCAGGAGTATTGGCAGCTGCCGCAAAGCCTCAATTCTGCGAAACGCCGCGTGATAAACTAAATGTCGATCGGCAGTGGTTTGATTGCCGAGTCAGCCCGAGTGCGGGCCTAAGCTCACAAGGGGCGCAAGTTCGTTGCATAACGCCGCTTCAGAGTAGGCAGTCGGCGATGAATGCTCTGAATGCGCAACCGGAGCGCGCAACCGGCAGCGAAATAGTAAACAGATTACTGATAACCATTTTGGGAGACGAACTCTAATGCGGGACGCGGTGACCAGCCTGATTAGAAACTACGACAGCACCGGTCGGTACTTTGACCGGAACGCCCTCGATTCACTCAAATCCTACTTCGA
>JBJTUI010000182.1:0-4885 GCA_046080625.1 Elainella sp.
GCAGCTGTTTACCGACCGGGTGGAGTTTGTCTGTCGGTTTGGGCGGGCCTTGAACGAGGAGCCTGCCGGACAGCAGATTCTCTGGTTCTATGGCGATGGCGGCAACGGCAAGTCGCTGCTGTTGAAGTTTTTGCGGCAGCATTGCTGTAAAAGGCTGTCTGATGAACGCTGGCAGGCGGTCAGGCAGCGGCCAGAGGTGGAGCTAGCGAATCTGATCAGGCAGCTGAACCCGAGCGAAACGACGCCCGTCCCGGCGGTGCTGCATGATTTTGGCCAGAGCATTGGGATTGAGCGCCCGCAAGATCCGTTCTATGGGCTGCTGATGCTGCGGCGCAATTTGGCCGAGGCCACGAACAGGCTGGGCTACCGGCTGCGGCAGCCGCTGTATGATTTTGCCTGCATCTGGTATCTGCACCAGAAGGGCAAATCCCCCCAGGAGATCAAGTCGCTGTTTCCCCTGAGCGATATGGCCGGGGCGCTGTCTACGCTGGTGGATGTAGTTAGCAAAAATTCGGTTGGCGCAACCGTTAAGGCTGTTCTAGATTTTTTCTTGGAAGACCTGGAAGAGCGGGTGACGGTCTATCTGTCGCAGGTGGGCGTCTCGGAAGACCGAATTCGAGAGATTCAGCAAATGGACGTGGATACGGAGCTGATCTACGAGCTGCCGGGGCTGCTGGCGGCTGATTTGAACGCGGCGATGCGGCAAAAGCAGGCTACGAAGCGGCTGGTGCTGATGTTTGATACGCACGAGGCGTTTTGGGGCCAGCAGAAGAATTTGGCGGACACGCTGTTTTTTGAGCGGGACGAATGGCTGCGGCGGTTGCTGCGGGAGCTGAACTTGAGGGATGGGCTGGTGGTGGTGGTGGCCGGACGGGAGCCTTCGCGCTGGCCGGAGGCTGGACGGGTGAAGCCGCGCACGGAGATTCCGGCCCAGTATCTGGTGGTGCAGCAGGTGGGACATTTTGCGAATTCGGATGCGGCCCTGTATTTGCAGCAGGTAGGGATTCGGGAGCGGGAACTCCAGCAGGCCCTGATCGCGACGGCCAGCGTCCGGCCCAACGAGGTGCATCCGCTTTATCTGGGGCTGAGTGCCGATACGGTGCTGCAAGCCCAGCAGCAGGGGATTACGCTGACGGCTGCCGACTTCCCGACTCTGCCCGATCTGGAAAACCAGACGCAACTGTTGATTGAGCGATTGCTGCGCTATGTTGATCGAGAAATTCGCTACGCGGTTCATGCTCTCAGCGCCTGCCGCTGGTTTGACTTTGACCTCTATTGCCTGTTGGGCGACTCCCTCAAGTTTCAGCCCACCAAACCGGGGTTTGACCTGCTCACCAGCTTTTCGTTTGTCTGGCAAAATGCCGAATCCGACCCGCCCACTTACCGCATTCACGATTTGCTGCGCCGTCTGGATGACGAAACGGCAGAACCGACGACGACCGAGGCGCATCGGGTGCTGTTGCAGCACTACCAGCAGCAAAACCAACCCGCCGAGGAGATTTATCACCTGAACCGGTTGGATTGGGAAGCGGGTGCTGAAAAGTGGAACAAGGTGTTTGAAGAGGCGCTGGAATACAGTCGCTATGAGCAATGCCGCGTTCTGTTAGAAGTCCGCAATGCCTTATTCATTCGCAGTGACTTTTGGTTGGGGCGCATTTCAGACTCTGAGGGGCAATACTTCGCCGACCTCTCCAAACACCAGGAAGCCCTGCAAGAGTATCAAGAAGCAATTGCCGCCTATGACGTCGCCCTACAGCGTGATCCTGATTACCTCGCTGTCCTTAATAACAAGGGAATTGCATTGCAAAATCTAGGCGATTTGCAGTCTGGCTTATCCCAGCACGATGCAGCAGTGCAGAGCTATGTTGCATCGGTTGTCGCCTATAACGCAGTCCTACAGTGCGCTCCTGATTACATCGTTACCCTCAGCAACAAGGGAAACACATTGGTAAAGCTTGGCAATTTGCAGTTTAGCTTGTCTCAGCATGAGACAGCGATGCAGAGCTATGCCGCATCGGTTGCAGCCTATGACGCCGCTCTGCAACGCGCTCCTGATGACATCGCTGCTCTCAACAACAAGGGAAATGTATTGCGAAGTCTAGGCGATTTGCAGTCTGGCTTATCCCAGCATGAGGCAGCGATGCAGAGCTACACCGCATCTGTTGCTGCCTGTGATGCCGCGCTGCAACGTGCTCCTGATAGCATCTATGCCCTCAACAACAAGGGACTTGCATTGCGAAGGCTAGGCGATTTCCAGTCTGACTTATCCCAGCACGAGGCAGCGATGCAGAGCTATGCCGCATCGGTTGCCGCTTATGACGCTGCTCTGCAACGCGCTCCTGATTATATCGCTGCTCTCAATAACAGGGGATTAGTATTGCAAAGTCTAGGTGATTTGCAGTCTGACTTATCCCAGTACGAGGCAGCGGTGCAGAGCTATGCCGCATCGGTTGCAGTCTATGACGCAGTTCTACAGCGTGCTCCTGATTATATCGCTGCTCTCAATAACAAGGGAAACACATTGGCACATCTAGGCGATTTGCAGTCTGGCTTGTCTCAACCTGAGGCAGCGATGCAGAGCTATGCCGCATCGGTTGCAGCCTATGACGCCGCTCTACAGCGCGCTCCTGATGACATCTATGCCCTCAACAACAAGGCAATCACATTGAGAAGTCTAGGTGATTTGCAGTCTGGCTTATCTCAGCATGAGGCAGCCAAAGCTGCTTGGGAATTGGCCCTGGAGCTGGTTGATCGCGTGCTAGAGCTAGCGCCTAACCGGAAAGAGGCGATCATCTTGCGAGATCAGCTACAGCAGCGGTTGCAGGAGTGATCTCGGTGGTTTGGGGGCGGTGATTCGGGGCGGCAGGGCAGGGGTTAGGGCTGCTGGGCCTGCTGGATTTATTTGGCAGTCAGCGTCCAAACTCCCTCGTTCCATTCCGCATCGCTGGGGGGCTGGCGCAGCCAGTGGTTGCAGCGTTCCAGGTGCATTTGGGCGGCTTTGTCCCGGTGGTCGATCTCCTGCAAGATCGTGCCGAACGCACCCATCGCGCTGACAAAATTGCGGCTCAGGTAGTGCTGGCGGCCCTGGTGATAGAGCTCAATGGCGCGGTGCTTGCGGTCGTCCAGCGGCTCCGAGCGCAGGCCCACCAGTTCGTAGATGCTGACGGGCTGGGTTTTGCCCTTGACCCGAATCCGATCCAGCTCTCTAGCCCAAATTCGGTCAGCGCAGGGGCTATAGGTGTTTTCGCTCAAGACAATATCACAGCCGTAGTGCTTGCTGGCTCCTTCCAGCCGCGACCCCAAATTCACCCCGTCGCCAATTGCCGTAAACTCCATGCGCTTGCTGGAGCCAATGTTGCCGCTGATCACGCTGTCGGAGTTGATGCCAATCCCGATCTTGATTTTGCGATGGTCAGGTCGCGCCGCATTGAACAGGGCCAGACGGCTGCGCATTTCCAGGGCGGTTTGGACGGCCATCCAGGCATGGTCATCCAGCGGCAGCGGCGAGCCAAACACCGCCATAATCGCGTCCCCGATATATTTGTCGAGCGTGCCCTTGTAGGCAAACACCGCGTCTACCATCGTTTCAAAATAGTCGTTCAGCATCGCCACCACTTCTTCCGCCTCCATGCTCTCGGTCAGGGTGGTGTAGCTGCGAATGTCAGAAAACAGCACCGAAACGTCCTTGCGGTCGCCGCCCAGTTTGGCATCGCCGCTGCTGAGCAGCTGTTCGGCCAGCTCCTGGGTCATATAGCGATACATCGTGCTTTTCAGCCGCTTCTCGTCGCTGATGTCGTCCATCACCACCAGCGCCCCCGAGATCTTGCGGCGATCGCTGGCGTCGGCAATCGTGTTGAGCGACAGGTGGACGCTGTGCTGCTCCTGACCCGAGACGGGCAGCAGGGTTTGATCCGGGTAATATTGCTGGCGGCTCCTGTCGTCCCCAGCGCTGAGGGCAGTTTTGAGCCAGCCGGGAAAATCGGCCTTCTCCAGGCGAATCAGCTCCGCCACCAGACGACCCTGCAAGTTTTCAGTTTCGCCCAGCCCCAGCAGGCGACGAGCGCTGTCGTTAGCGGCAATCACCCGACCCTCGCGGTCCGTCGAGATCACAGCGTTGGAGAGCGACCGCAGAATATCCCGCTGGAGCTGTTCCTGCTGTTTCACGGTGTCGAACAGCTTGGCGTTTTGCAGCGCCACCCCGGCCTGGATGTTAAACGCCTTCATGAACTCCTGATCGCTGCGGTTGAAGCTGGCCCGCCAGCATTCTGGGGCTTCCGGGTAGGTGTCCGGGTCGTAAACAGGATGGTCGCCCTGCTTGCGCTTGTTGATCAGCTGGGTGACAGCAATCAGCTCACCGTCGGCGTTAAACACCGGCATACAGAGCATGCTGCAAGTCCGGTAGCCGGTGCGGCGGTCGGTTTCGCGGGCGGTTTCGGCGTTGGGGTGGTCGTAGAGATCAAACGGAATCAGCAGGGGTTCCCCAGTGAGCACCACCTGTCCGGCAAAGCCAGCCCCCATAGGAATGCGAATTTCCTGCATCTGGCCCTCAATCGGCAGCTTGGTCCAGAGCTGGTCGCGCTCCGGGTCGAGTAGCCAGAGGGTGCTGCGGTCGGCCTGCATCAGCTCCTTGGCCTCTTCCATCACCTTGGCCAGGGTTTCTTCCAGGTCAAGGCTGCTCTGGCTCAGGGCTTTGGTGGCCTTCATCAGAGCCGAGGCGGCCCGCTGCTGCTGGGTGGCTTTATAAAACGAGCGGGAAGACTCCAGAATCAGCCGAATCGACGGGGCAAAGTCGCGGAACACCTGCTCGTCCTGGGCCGTGAATCCGGCGGAGTCGATCTTGTCCTCCAGTTCGGCTAGCGGATCATGCACCGCCTTCAGCTTGTTG
>JBJTUI010000183.1:0-5547 GCA_046080625.1 Elainella sp.
AAAAATCAGGTGTTGACCAGCACAATCTGCTGCGGGCTGATGCTGGTGCTGCTGGCCGGTCTAGGCTGGCAATATGGGCTGGGCGCTCTGCTCAAGTTCTATGGCATGCCCTACCTCGTGTTTGTGATCTGGCTCGACCTCGTGACATTCCTGCACCATACCGATGCCGATATTCCCTGGTATCGGGGCCGGGACTGGTATTTTCTCAAGGGTGCTCTCTCCACGATCGACCACGACTATGGCATTCTAAATCATGTTCACCATGATATTGGCACCCATGTAGTTCACCATGTCTTCCTCAGCATTCCCCACTACCATTTACTGGAGGCCACCGAGGCCGCAAAGCCGGTTCTGGGTGAGTTCTACCGCAAGTCGGAGCTGCCGATCTGGAAAGCGCTCTGGCAGTCCTACCGCGACTGCCGCTATGTTAGCGATCAGGGCAGCAGGGTCTACTACCAGCCATCCCGTCCATTTGGGCTTCGTCGTCGCGGCTAAACAGCTAGGGCTGGCGGTGTAGGTAGAGAAAGGCTTCGACCTCGGCAGAACTGGGCTGGGCGGCTAAGGCTCCGGCCCTCGTGGTAGTCAGGGCCGCCACCGCGCTGGCGTAAACCACGGCCTCGCGAGCCGTTGAGGCGTCCTCCATCAGCGCCAGCCCCTGCCGACAGAGCTGATGCACAAACCCGGCCACAAAGCTGTCGCCCGCGCCGTTGGTATCTTCCACCTCCACCCCAAAGGCGGGCACCTTGCCCTGGTGCTGGTTCAGCCAATAGGCACAGCCCTCGGCCCCTGCCGTCACCAGAACGCCCATCAACTGAGTTGCTCCTTCGGCGATCGCCACGGGGTCAGCCGTGCCCAACAGCCACTCGGCCTCTTCCTGGGTCAGCTTCAAAAAATCGACCTGTTGCATCAGCTCCTGAATCACGGGTTTGGCCTGCTCCGGTTCTGGCCAAAAGCTGGGCCGCCAGTTGATATCGACCAGCACTTTCAAATCATGCTGTTTGGCGAGTTCTAGGGCGCGCTGCACGGCGCTGCGGCTATTGGGATAGGCCAGTTCGAGGCTGCCCAGCACCAGAAAGTCGGCAGTGCTAAACAGCTCCAGAGGTAGCAGATCGGCCCGCAGCTGGGCGTCCGCAAAAGCAGAGGCCGGGTAGTCGCGGAACCCGACAAACTGACAGTCGCCGTTCGGCAACCGCCAGACCTCGACCTGCCGGGTGGAGGCCGGATGGTGCTGCACTCCGACCGTGTTGACATTCAGCGATTGCAGCAGCTCGACCAGCGCCTGCCCCAGCTCATCGGTACCGACACCGCCAATGAAGCCGGTTGGGGTGCCCAGTTTGGCCAGCGCACAGGCCACATTAGCCGGAGCACCGCCCGGATAGCGCTTCCAGGACCGCACCAGCGGGCTGACCGGGGTGGGCTGATCGGCCAGACAGTCCCAGAGAATTTCTCCTAAGCAAAGGGCGCGCAGGGTAGTCACGGGAGTTCTCACGGGAATTGGGGGGCGAAGGGATCAGGCGGCTCAGGATCGCTGTTTCAAGGGATTGACGACCCGGACCAGCGCCTCTTGCAGGAAGGTTTTAACGAACTGGTCGCGCTGGTTGAGCCGAAACTGCTCCTGCACTACTTCGGTCATGCCGCCATCGCCCCAGGCCTGGCTGCGGCGAAAATATTCGATAAAGCTGCGGCCCGCGATTCGGGTCAGGTAGGCCGCCGTTACGCCCTGGATTGCCCGGCCAATCAGGAACGTGCCCACGTTGGTTTGCAGCGCCACCGAAAACAGCTCAACCGCGCCCCGCACCACCCCTAAACTGACCAGGGTTTTGGACAGCGACAGAGCCAGCTCCTTGCCCTGCTGGAGGTTGAGGTCACAGCCATAGACCCGCCCCAGTTCGACCACCATCTGGGCGTTGATCGCCGCAGCGGCCAGCAGATCTACCACCGGCAGGGGCGTCGCCGCCACCACTCCCGCCCCGACCCACTGAAACCGCTCGACAACCTGCTCAGCCCGCCGCTGGCGCTCCTGGTCAATCTGCTGACGCACCGCCTCACCCAAGCGCTGGGATTGCAGCAAAATATTGTCGGCCACCAGGGTTTCGCCCTCCGCCCGCAGCACTTCCGCCATCCGGTTCAGCAGCAACTCAATCTCCGGGTCGGGCCGAATCAAACTACCATCCGGCAGCATCAAAGGCTGGGGATTGGCAGCGGTCGTGACCAGATCTTGAAAGAGCACAAAGTTTTGCAGCCGCTCGGCCACCCGCTCCCGGACCTGCCGCAGCTCCGACTCCAGGTAGAGGTCGGATTTGTTCAACACCAGCAGCAGCCGCTTGCCGATTTCGGTGAGAATCTGCAAGATCTCGTATTCAGACTGGCGCAGATCGTTGTCGATCACAAACAGCAGCAGATCGGCCTCGGTGGCGTATTGGCGGGCCAGCTGCTCGCGGTCGCTGCCCCGCGCCTCCTGGATGCCGGGCGTATCCACCAGCACAATATCGCGGTTCAACCCTTGCAGCCCCAGCCGGTAGGTTTCAATGGCTGTCGTCGTTCCCATCGCTGCCCCTACTTCGCCTGCGGCAGCACCTGTAATTCGCCGCAGCACAGCATTGATCAGCGAGGTCTTCCCAGCCGATCCGGTGCCAAACACAACAACCGTCAAATCCCGCTGGGACAGGTTGCGGGCCATGGCTTCAGAGCGCTCCAGCAGCGCCTGCCGGGCCACCTCATCCTGGATCTGGCTCACCTGCTGCTGTACGGCCCGCAGTGATTCCTGGGCGGCTTCGGCCCGATCCACCGGAGCTACCGGTCGAGGCGCGGGCGCTTGAGGCCGACCAAACAGACTGAGGTAATAGACCAGCAGCCCCAGCCCGGCTATCACCCCCACAACCAGCAGCACCAGCAGCAGGCCCGCCAGCAGAGGCGAGACGGTAGACAGGCTCAAATAGATGCGCTGCAAGCTGTCAAACAGCCAGGCAACCAGACCAATTGCCAGCAAGACAGCGACTGCAATTGTAATCAGGCGGATACGCGACATGGCCGTCCTAACCGCTTGCTAGAGTACCGCTTGCTAGAGTCAAATTGTACCTGACCACAGGCAGGATAAACGGGGCACCAGGCCAGAGTTGGCGAACGATGCCTACCACTCAGACGAGTTCAGTTGCCACAGATACCGCAGAAATTAGAAGCCGCTTCTCCGAGCGCCGCCGCCACCGCCTTCCCGCGGCTTCGCCTTATTTACTCGAATTTCGCGACCCAGCCATTCAGCACCATCCAGTTCGGAAATTGCCTGATCTTCCTGGGCTTCGTCTTCCATTTCAACAAAGGCAAAGCCGCGCTTCCTGCCAGTTTCCCGATCGGTGGGCAAACTGATCCGGCTGACTTTGCCGTATTCCGCAAAAACTTCTCGCAAATCTTCTTCAGTAGCCTGAAAAGACAGATTGCCAACGTAAATAGTCACGATCCTCTCCAAACCATTCGAAACAGGGGGCAGCAGTACAATAGCTTGCCCTGGGAAAAGGTGCTTCCATTCCGATTCGGGCTACCGTTGTAATGCATTGCTCGTGATCATATCCGATTTGTCTGCCATTCGCAGCAAATTAAAAAACATCTTTTTTAAGATTTCCGGATAAAGTGACCAGAACATGCTACCCCCATCCGTCGCCTAGCGAACCACCCGCCGCATGTAGTCTCCCCAGAGCTGGGCCGCATCGCCACTGGTGCCGCTAGTGGGCCTATTGTCGTCGTTGCCAAACCAGATGCCCGTCGTCAGCGACTGACTGGGGATGTAGCCGACAAACCATAGATCGACATAATCGTTGGTGGTGCCGGTTTTGCCCGCTTCGTCCAGCCCCAAATAGGCGCTGCGTCCCGTGCCAGATTGCACTACCCCTTGCAGCAGCGTGGTCATGGTGTCGGCGAGGTCGGGCGGCAGCACCGTCTGGTTGTTGGCGGCGTTCTGCTGGGCGTCATAGATGACGCGGCAGGTGCGGTAGTCATTGAAGTTTTCGCAGTCGCTGCTGTCCAGAATCCGGTTGATCGTGTGGGGCGGATTGCGCAGCCCCCGGTTAGCCAGCACCCCGTAGGCTCCGGTCAGCTCCATCAGCGTCACCTCGTTTTGGCCCAGCACCAGCCCCGGCACCGCCTCCAGCTTGGCCGTAATCCCCAGATCGCGGGCGGTTTTGATCACCGAATTCAGGCCGACGGCTTCCCCGATCCGCAGGGCCACAACGTTTTCCGACTGGGCCAGACCGCTGTACATATCCAGGCTGCCCGAACCGGAACGACAGCCTTCAAAGAACTGGCCCTGCCAGTTGAGCGGAGCGCAGGAGAAGCTTTCACCCGGCGAGATGCCCTGCCGGAGAGCCGCCGTATAGGCAAAGGTCTTGAAGGTCGAGCCGGGTTGCCGGTAGGCCTGGGTGGCCCGGTTGAACTGGCTGGTGCGGAAATCGACGCCGCCCACCAGAGCCATGACTTCGCCCGTGCTGGAGTTCAGCGTCACTACGGCCCCCTGAGAGAAGCCTCTGGCTGCACCCGTGGTGGCCACGGCATCCTGGAGTGATGCTTCGGCAGCAGCCTGGACGCCCAAATCCAAACTGCTCTCGACGATGAAATTGCCTTCTTGAGCCAACTGCTCGCCCAGCAGCCCCTCGATCTCCGAAAACACTTCGGCATAGAAATAGGGGGCAATCGTGCTTTCCAGCTCCTTGATCGCCTTGGGGTTGATTTCAATCCGCGACCGGCGAGCTCGCTGGGCCTCCTCAGCGCTGACCATGCCCAACACCACCATCCGGTTCAGCACCCGGTCGCGAAACTCGACCGCCGTCTGGTAGTCGCGCACCGGATTGAAGGCATTGGGCGCGGGCAGAATTCCCACCAGGGTAGCAGCTTCCGACAGATCCAGATCCTGGGCCGACTTGCCGAAATAGAACTGGGCCGCATCCTCAAAGCCAAAGTTGCCGCTGCCCAGGTAGACCCGATTCAGATAGGTCAGCATCAGGTCGTCTTTGCTGTAGAAGGTTTCCAGCTTCAGGGCCACCACGGCTTCGCGCAGCTTGCGCCCCGCCGAATCTTCGGTGCCGACATATTCCCGGAAAATGCTGCGGGCCAGCTGTTGGGTGACGGTGCTGCCCCCTTCTCGGATCTCGCCGCCCTGCACGTTCGTCACCAGAGCCCGGAAGGTGCCAATTGGGTCAACACCCAAATGCCAGTAGTAGCGCGAGTCTTCCGAGGCGATTACCGCTTTGGCGATGTAGGGCGAAAAATCGGACAGGCTTTTCAGCTCTAGGTGGGCTCGGGTTTCGATGGCCCGGAGCGGCGTTTCGCCATCGCGAGCGTAGACCACGACGGGTCCCTGCACCGAGGCAGGCAGAGGCCGCACGGCAAACCGCTGCCACTCAACCCCAATCCAGAGGGCGGTCAGGGCGGTGAGCCCGGTGAATCCATAGAGGCTGTAGCGGGCTGCCTGGACATACCAGGGCGGCGGATTGTGGTACTGCAATTTCACCGCCGAGGCCAGTTCGGGCGGCCCCAGGGTGAGCACATCGCCATGGCGCA
>JBJTUI010000184.1:0-9443 GCA_046080625.1 Elainella sp.
CTACCATGCCTTTCTCAAGGATTTTGTCCGCAGCCTGTTTCATGAACCCGTGGTGGTGATAGCAGCGGGCCATGCGGCGGGCTATGTGATGCAGCTGGCCCAGCGCTCCCCAACGGTCTGGTCCTGGATTGTGCTGGTGGCTCCCACTTGGCGAGGGCCGCTGCCTACGGCAATGGGCGAAAACCGCTGGTTCTATCGGATTTTGCGGGGATTGATCAATCTGCCCCTGATCGGCCAGTTTTTCTACCTACTCAACACCACGCCCTGGTTTCTCCGCTGGATGATGGGGCGGCATGTGTTCGCCGACAAGGCCCACCTCACCAAACCCCTGATCACCGAAAAGTGGCGCACCACCCAGCGGGCTAACGGCAGGTTTGCCTCGGCGACCTTTGTCACGGGCGGACTAGACCCAGTGCGCAGCCGCAGCCAGTTCTTTGACTACTTCCAGCCCCCCTTGCCTGCCCCGGTGATGCTGGTGATTGGGGAGCAGACGCCGGTCAAGTCCCTGGCCGAGATGGAAATCCTGGCCCACTTCTCCGGGGTAGGGATTCAGATCCTGCGGATGCCGGGATCGTTAGGGCTGCATGAAGAATATGCCGATCAGCTAGCAGATGGAATTCTGCTGTTTTTGAATAAATATTTGTCCTAGGGCTTGTAGAGAAAACACCTGGGAATGACTAAAAGAGTTTAAAATAAACAACGCGGAGACAAGAAACTCTCCGCGCTATTGCTCGATATGATCAATTTGCATGAACGTTGCGAATAAGAATAGGCGAGGCAATTGAAAATGCAACGGGAGATTTAGTTGCGGAAGCGCTCCTCGGGGCGGTAGGTCCTCAGCCAGCAGCGTTCCAGATGCTCAAACTGGTAGCGGTACCAGAACCGCGTTGGGTTGAGAACCAGGGGAAAACGATCGTCAAACACAGGCTGGGTTAGGAACTTCCAAAAGGGAAACTGTAGTTTAAAGTTTTGATCGGCCATAGTCAGAAAAGAATAGAGACGGGTGTAAAGCCCAAACAAAATTGGCCAGTTGATTAGCCGCTGCATCATTTGTGCTTCTTGGTACCAGTCTTCCCACAATTTTGACCAATCTCCGCAAGATAGAATTGCGGTTTGTCAAGATTTTTTCTAATTAATAAGATTGAATAATCGCTGCTGAGATGGCGGAACGGTTGCCCCGGCGAAGCAGCATCCAAGCCAAACAGCGGCAAAGTCCTGAATCGCTGGGGACCTGTTGCCGCTGTTGTTAGTAAATCACCGAGTTTTTAATGACACAAAATCACTTATTGTATCAGTGAAATTGCAGGCAGGTTGAGCGCAGCGACTGGGCCAGGGAGCGCAAAATCGTTGCGGTTGTGCCGAAGTCAATGCAGCCGTCGGTGATGCTCTGACCGTAGGTCAGCTTGTTCAGGTCTTTGGGAATCGACTGTTTGCCCGCGCTCAGGTGGCTTTCCAGCATCACGCCCATGATGTTCTTGGAGCCTGCGGTCAGCTGTTCCGCCACGTTTTGCAGCACTAGCGGCTGCTGGGCATAGTCCTTGTTGGAGTTGTCGTGGCTGCAATCAATCATCAGACGCGGATTCAGCTTCAGGGTGGTCAACTGGCCAGCCGCCTTCAGGACATGATCGGCGTCATAGTTTGGCCCCTGCTTGCCGCCCCGCAGCACCAGATGCCCATCCGGGTTGCCGGTCGTGGTGACAATGCTGGCCAGCCCTTCCAGGTTAATTCCCAAAAACCGGTGGGGTTGACTGGCCGCCAGCATGGCGTTGGCCGCAGCTAGTAAACTGCCGTCCGTATTGTTCTTGAACCCGATCGGCATCGACAGGCCTGAGGCCATCTCGCGGTGGGTCTGGCTTTCGGTGGTGCGGGCTCCGATCGCCGTCCAGGAAATCACGTCCGCGATGTATTGGGGAATGATCGGGTCGAGTAGCTCGGTAGCGGCGGGCAAACCCAGCTGGGCCAGATCGAGCAGAATCTTGCGGGCCAAGCGCAGACCGGTGTTGATGTCGTAGCTGTCGTCCAGGTGGGGGTCGTTGATCAAGCCCTTCCAGCCAATCGTGGTGCGCGGTTTTTCAAAATAGACCCGCATCACAATCTCCAAGTCGTCGGCCAGCTCTTGCCGCAGGGCAATCAGCTTTTCGCCATATTCGTAGGCGGCGTTGACGTCATGGATCGAGCAGGGACCGACAATCACCAGCAGCCGCCGGTCTTCGTTCTGCAAAATGTTGCGGATGCGAGCGCGGGTTTCCGTCACCAGGGTGGCAGCTGTCTCGGTGATCGGCAGCTCGCTGTGCAGCGTGGCGGGGCTGAGCAAAGGACGGGTTTCAACAACGTGCAGGTCAGAAGTTTTAGGCATATGGTTACGATGGGCGGTAGCAATTTAAGTGAGCCAGTTTGAGTCAGGTAGAAAATCCGATCGGCAGCACACCCGGCCCCCACTCCCAGCACCCCTGCCGACGGTTAGGCCGCTTCAGCCCGCCCAGCCGCCGCAAAAGTGTTAGTCCAGAACATTTTACCGAATCTCAGCGGCATCCCCCGGTCATCTTTACAACTGAGATAAGCGTTTCTTGATAATTTGCCCAGGGCTGCTCCAGCTAGCTGCCCAACCTAACCGTTTTTCCAGGTCGGTTCTGCCCGTTCCTCCGATGTGGTCTGCCCATCCAATTTTGCATCCTGGGAGTAGACAGACCAAGTTACCGCAATTCCTGGAGAGTTTCATGACCTCAGCTCAACCCAATCCCCAGTTTGACTTACTGACCCTATCTGCACAGATGGCCGATCGGTTCGAGCAAATCGAACCGGCAATTGTGGCCGTAAATGCCGGGGCCGGACAGCGCGACCGCTGTGCAGCGAGCGGCCTGATCTGGGCAGACAACACGGTGGTGACGGTCGATCAGGCGATCCGGCGCGAAGAAGATCTGACGGTGCTGCTGGCCGATGGCTCAACCGTGGCCGCTACCGTTGTGGGTCGCGATAGCAGTACCGATCTGGCCGTGCTTCAGCTGCAATCTGCCCCGAATTTGCCCCGGCCCCAGTTCAGCTCGCTTCCCCTGCGACTGGGCCAGTTGGTGCTAGCGGCAGGTCGCAGCAGTCAGGGCAGCCTCAACGCTAGCATGGGGATGATTGGCCGACTGGGCGGCAGCTGGCGTAGTTGGCAGGGCGGCCAGATTGATCAGTTGATTCGCCCCAGCCTGATCTCGGCAGCAAGTCTGACGGGCAGTACTCTGTTCAATTTACAGGGGCAGGTGATTGGCCTCAACACCACCGGCCCGCGCCACTCGACCCTGACGCTGCCCTTCGCCACCATCCAGCGCGTGGTCGATCAGCTGCTGCAAACGGGCCGAATTGCTCGGGGCTATTTGGGTGTGGCCATGCAGTCGGTGCTGATTTCGGAGCGGCTGGCCCAAACGCTCTGCCTCAGCCAGGCTACAGGTGTGATCATGCTCAGCGTCGAGCCCGACAGTCCGGCAGATCGGGCCGGGATTCTGGTTGGCGATATTCTGATTGCCCTGGAGGCCCAACCCGTCACGGAGGTCGGCGAGGTGCGGCTGATGCTGGGTGCAGAGCGGGTAGGCCAGACCCTGACGGTCCAGTTAATTCGCGGCGGTGCGCTGGTGGAACTGGCAGTGACGGTGGGCGAACGGTAAACCCAGGCAGGAGGCGCATCCAGATTTTAGAAGACAGCATGATTCGGGTTTTGATCTTGGCGGCCTCGGCGATTGGCCGGATGGGGCTGGAGGCCATCCTCAGCGCTGAGCCCGATCTGGTGGTGGGTCGGGCCGAGGCAAACTGGTCGGCTGCCGGTCTAGGAGCTGCTGGCCCAGAAGCGGCTGATTTGGAGGCTGCCGATCTGGTGCTGGTGGCGGCTCCGCTGCCCACTAGCTTATCCGCCTGGATGCAGCAGCTGGGTGAAACGATGGCGGTGGTCTGGCTGGTTGATCCGTTCAGCGAATCGGCGGGCCTAGCTTGGCTCCCCCGTCCAGGCGGTTTCGGGCTGCTGCCCCAGGATGCCAGTGCGGGTGAAATTGTGGCGACGATCCGGGCCGCCTCGACCGGACTAACGGTGCTCCACCCTGACTGTTACGCCCTCTTGCGCGATCCGGCTGCGCCTGCCCCCGCGCCCGTCACGCCCCTGACCCAGCGCGAACGCGACATTTTGGAACGGCTGGCCGCAGGCATGGCCAACAAAACGATCGCCCGCGACCTGCATATCTCGGAACATACGGTGAAGTTCCACCTCGGCTCAATTTTCAGCAAGCCCAATGTCACCAGCCGCACCGAAGCCGTCGCCACCGGCATTCGACAGGGCTTGATTTTGCTGTAGTTTTATTCGGGCTGCTGCACCGCGTTAAATCTATTCAGCGATATCGCCTCTGAGTTTGGTGTCCACGCAAAAACTCCTTTAAAAGAGTTGAAGCCCTAGACTCGCAATTGAATCTAAGGCTTCAAATTTGGTGGCGGGGAGCGGATTTGAACCACTGACCTTCGGGTTATGCATACCACCACAACTTTCGTTGCCTAGGCTGTCCATTCGGACTACCAGTTCGTGGTCTGGACTTTCCCTTCACCCTCAGCTTTCCTGTTAGGGTGCCTCCCATCAAGTCTCTACACCTTCCAGAAAAGAATTTACCTTTCTGGCTTGGCTCGGGATCACCATGCCAACGGCTTCCCCGAATTTGAGAGGTTGTCACATGCAGGTTTCCCTACATGCAGCCCATCGCGAAATTCACTGTCAAGCATCTAGTGAAGTTTGCGGTTGAGCCCGACGAGCTACCAGGCTGCTCTACCCCGCGTCGCCTTATCTAATATAGCAAGCAGTTACTAAAACTGCCAAATCGAATTGAGAACTTTTTTGAATCTCTGCGGATCGGCGTAGTCCAACCTGTAGGGTGTTAAGAAACCTGTTTGAGTTGAGCCATGAGAAATCTGCTGCTGTTTGCCGGAGTCGTGATCGCGGCCAGCGCCACTGCCCTCTACGTTCAGATTACCCAGCCCGCCAAAGCCGGACAGAACTGCGACCCGGCCTATCCCACGGTTTGCATTCCACCGCCGCCACCCGATCTGGATTGTATAGACATTGGCTACAGAAGCTTTCCGGTGCGCCGCCGCTCCGACCCCAACCAGCCCGACCCGCATCGCTTCGACGGCGACAACGACGGCATTGGTTGCGAACCGCCGCCGCCCCAGTAGGGCTCTAGGCGCAAAACTAGACACAAAAAAGGCGGCCCTGAACTTCAGAACCGCCTCGGTTTGCAATGGAACCAAAAAAATTAGCGAACCGAACCTTCTAGACGCGCCGTGTCGATTGGCTGCATCAGGTAGAGGCGCAGCAGGTTGACGCCGATCTTGGCGATGTGGGGCAGCTTTTGCAGGAGCTGTAGCGGCTTCGGCGCACTCGACTTACCAATTTCAGCTACCTTCAGGTTAGCTTCAGCGGCCTCGTCCAGCAGGGCGAAGAACTGGGGATGTTCTACATTGAGGATCAGGGGGAAGACGCGGCCCGCCGTCTCGTTGGTTTTGCGGATCACCTCGATATCGTAGTCGCGGGCGTTCAGGCCCAGAGAGGCATAGAAGCCGGAGCGCTGGATGTCATTCAGGTACATCGTGGCAAACACCGACAGCAGGAAAAACCGACTCCAGAGACGCGCCCGCCAGTCGTTGAGGAACTGGGGCTGGGACTTCATGATGGCATCGAAGAAGTCGCCGTGGCGGTTCTCGTCCTGACACCAGTTTTCGAAGAAGCGGAAGATCGGGTAGATGCGGTGCTCGGGGTGAGCTTCCAGGTGGCGGTAAATCGTGATGTAGCGCCAGTAGCCAATCTTCTCAGACAGTTAGGTGGCGTAGAAGATGAACTTGGGCTTGAAGAAGGTGTAGCTCTTGCTTTCGGTCAGGAAGCCCAGATCGAGCTGGAGACCGAAGTCGCTCATGGCCTTATTCAAGAAGCCAGCGTGGCGGGCCTCATCGCGCGACATCAGCAAAAAGCACTCGGCCAGCACCGGACTCTTGTCTTTCAGCTTGCGGGACAGCTCCTTGTAGAGCAGGAAGCCCGAAAATTCAGCGGTGCAGGAGCGCTCTAGAAACTCGATGAACAGCTTGCGCGTTTCCCCGTCGATCTGCTCCCAGGACTGGTTGAATTCCTCGGTGCGAACGAAGTGATGGCGGTTATAGTCGGTGCGAAACTCTTCTAGAATGGCCTGCAGCTCTGCTTCGTTAGCAGAGATGTCCATCTTTGCCATCTCCTCAAAATCTGTGGTGTAGAACCGAGGAGTGAGGATAGTGTCCTGGGCGGGCCGTTTGACACCAGGGCGCAGTTCTTCCTGTTCAGGTCTTTTGAGGGAATCTACCATTGATTCGGTTCTCGCTTCACGTAGTCGTTAATTAACTCAAAATTTCATGAGCTAGAGCAGAGTTGAGGCGACCTCAGAGCCCTGATCCATCAAATTTGATATCAAATAAACCCCAGAGGGTAAAGCAGCAGAACGCTGCCTCTCAGAATTGAATCAGCATTGGATCTAGCAGGTTGATCCGACTGAATCAACGCCGATTGCTTTACGTTGATTAGTCTACCAAGCTTCGCTACCGGCTCAAAGGCAATAACGTTAAGAGTTGCAACAAAGCTTGAGGTTTTTCAATGGTTTTGTATCGAATCCTTCGACCCTGACCAACTGCTTAACCGCATGCTGGATCAACCCTCCAGATTGCTTGAACAGAATTTTCTAAAAAACAACTTGCAGGTTTAAAAATTTTGGCTAGAGTTAGTGGCTAGTCTTTTTTCTCGACGGCTAAATTTTCGAGTTCGGGATCTGCCATTCCGGGGAAAGTGGTCAGGGGAAGTACTTCAGCCCAGGTCACCTCCCGATCGGGCCTGGGTCCAGACTGATTCGGTCAGACCCAGTCAGACCTCCCCAAACCAGTCAGCAGGGTGCAGGACAAAGAGCAGGGCAGCCAGCGGGCCGCCCAAATGTAGCGAACGATTAAGCGTAAAGGTCAATTTCAACCGGGTAAAGGTAAGGTGACGCTTTGAAACTCCACGGGTTTGCTCTCAACTTTGCTCCATCGCTTGTTTCCAGCCTGACGGGGGGTTGCCTCTGGCTGATGGCACCCGGCTGGATCACCCCGGCCCAGGCTGGTGAGATAACCACCTGGCACTACGACGACAACCAGCTCCAGTTCCAGTTTGCGACCGATGCGGACGTGCAGCCCCGAGCTCAGCTGGTGTTTGACCCGGCTCGCCTCGTCATCGACCTGCCGGGCATGCAGCTCGACCAGCCGATTACCCAGGAGATTGGCGGCACCGTACAGCGGATTCGGATCGGCCAATTTGACGCCCAGACCGCTCGAATTGTGATTGAGCTGGCCCCAGGCTATACGCTCGACCCCCAGCAAGTTCGGTTTCGCGGCTTTTCTCCCACCCAATGGTTGGTGCAGCTACCCCAGCCGTCGGCCCAGAGCGCCCAGCCCTTCAGCTCCTCCCTGTTCAGTGCCGCCAGCCCTGCCGCCCCCAGCTCAGCTGCCGCACCAGCCCCAGCCCCAGCCCCGGCCCAGGCTCCAACTGGCCCCAGCTTTGCCAACCCCAGCTTCGCAACCCCCAGCTTTGCCAACCCCGCCCCCAGCCGCCGCACCAGCTCGTCGAGCCAATCGCCTGCCCCATCGCCCGGTTTAATCCAAACCCCACCTGCGCCCGGAGCAGCATCCCAGAGCCGACAAAGCCCGCCAGCCAGCCAATCAGCTAGTCCATCGAGTCGGTCAAGTTGGCCCGCCAGTCAAGCGACCCAGCCGCAAAGCACTCCGTCGGCTGGCCCCATCCAGATCAGCGCTGTGCAAGTCACGGATGAAGGGCTGCTGATCAATACCCAGGGGGCCAATACCCAGGGAGCTAATCCTCAGGCGGCCAATCCTCAAGTAACAATTGACCGCAGCCGCAGCGGGCGCTCGATTACCGTGCGGTTGGCCAACGCCCAACTAGCCAACGGACTGCGCGAGGGAGACCGCTCGATCGACCGGCATGGCGTAGACGAAATCGAGATTTCCCAGGAGCGGAACGCGGTAGAAATCACGCTGGATGTGGCCCGACGCAGCCCCGACTGGCAGGTGAGCCGCCAGCGGAATGGCCTGCTGCTGTTGCCCGTTAGCACTGTAGCCGCCGAAAAAACCGCCGATCCGGTGCCGCCCAACACCATACCCAGCGCCAGACGAGCGACTCCGCCCGCTGTGTCCAGTCCTAGCCCAACAGCCGGACTGACAGTAGCTGAACAGCCCTCGCCCGCCCGCGTCACAGCCCCAACGCCACCCCGCACCCAGCTGGCAACCGTAGAAGGCATCGAGCTAGATTTGAGCGGCAATCAGCTGTTGATTCAAACCGACCGACCCGTGGCCCACTCGGCCCAGTGGCAGGGCGGTGTCTATGTGCTCACCCTGTCGCCCGCTCAACTGGCCAACCGCGTTTCTGGCCCCCAACTCAGCTCTACCGATCCGCTGCGGCGCGTCACCCTGCGCCAAACCGATGACACCACCGTGACGGTTTCGGTTCAGCCCACCACTGGCGTCCAGTTTGGCAACCTCAACCTGATCACGCCCCAAACCCTGGCTCTGGAGCTACAGCGCAGTTCGACGACAGCCAACCGCCCCAACCGAGTCACCCTGCCCAACCTCAGTCCGACTGGCCGCATGGTGGTCGTGCTGGACCCCGGCCATGGTGGCGGCGATCCGGGCGCAGTTGGGCAGAACAATCTGCACGAGGCCGATGTGGTGCTGCCGATTGCCCAACAGGTAGCAACGCTGCTGCAACAGCAGGGAATTCAGGCCGTCTTGACCCGCACCAGCGATGTGGAGATCGATCTGGAACCCAGGGTAGACATGGCGGAACAACTCAACGCCAGCCTGTTTGTCAGCATTCACGCCAATTCTATGGGCATGGATCGGCCCGATATCAACGGCACCGAAACCTACTACTATTCCAGCGGCGAGGCGCTGGCCGAAACAATCCAGAACAGCATTGTCAGCAATGTAGATACTAACGACCGGGGAATCAGACAGGCCCGGTTCTATGTGCTGCGCCGAACCTCGATGCCCGCTGTGCTAATTGAAACGGGCTATGTCACAGGCACCGAAGATGCCCCCCGACTGGCCAGCCCCACGTTCCAGACCCAAATGGCGACTGCGATTGCTCGCGGTATTTTGCTCTATCTACAGCAGCAGTCCCTCACGGGCAGCCGCTAGCTTGATCGCATGGTCCGTTCCGGAAGCGCTTTGCACCGAGCTGAAGTTTGACTCAGGCAGGTTTGACTCAGGTAAATCTGGCCCAGGTAAATCTGGCTTGAGCATGACCTGCTCAGATCCCATTTGGGCTGTTGCCTCGACAAACTGGGCAAACTAGCCCTGCATAAACCCAATTGCTCGACCCTACAGATCGATCAAACCGCTCGATCCCGTATCTTTTTGCA
>JBJTUI010000185.1:0-3133 GCA_046080625.1 Elainella sp.
TATACACTTTGAAGGGATACTACAATAGACTACAAAACCGGTTCACTCACCTCCCCACCGCCCCACCTCCCCATCTCCCCAGCTCCCCCATCTCCCCATCTCCCCCACCTCCCCACCTCCCCATCTCCCCCACCTCCCCCATCTCCTCACCCTCCCCACTCCCACAAAAAATCCCCCAGCCTCAGCTAGGGGAAGAGACAGAGCCTTAGCTCATGTCAGAAGTATAGGTAGTGCAGCCTAAAGCACAGCCTAAACCGCTCGTCGGTAGGGAACGCCGTCCTCACCGAAATAGCGCTGATATTCGGCGCTATCAACAAGGGTAGTCACGGTGGCTGAGAAGCCGCGCTCCTGCAAAAGCTGCACGTAGTGGCTCACTTCTGCCTCGCCGGTCGGGGTTCGCCCCAGCAGATGCCGCAGCAGCAGTTCAACCACCTTGGCGTCAGGATAGGGCTGATAGAACCGTTGGATGTAGGCATCGGAGGTAGCCAGGGCCAAAACGCACTGCCGCACCGACTCGCTGGCCAGCCGCAGTTCCAGGACCGCAGTCTGCCGCGCTGCCTCACTGTTGCCCTGATCCAACGGATGCTCCATGAGCTGGGCGTAGATGGCTTGGGCCACCTCGGCTCGCTCAGCAGCCGTAGCCTGGGGCATCAAACGGTAAATCCGGGCGGGGTGCCGGAGGTCTGTGCCAGAAATACCGGCACTAGAGCTGGAAGAACGACCTAATTCAACCAGCTCATTCGGCTTTTTTGCGCTTGCCAGAGCCTGGGTCAGGGGCAGCTTGTTGATATCCGTGCGCGACTTCACGGGCTCAAAGCTGGGCACCACCACATCCTTGTTTTGCTTGGTCAACTGGTTATACAGCCGATCCGTGTTGGGGAAGTTGGCGGCAGGCAGGGTCGGGAAACGGCGATAGGGCACCGTGTCTTCCCCGAAGTACTGGGCATATTCGGTCGTGCCGGTCATGGCGCGGATAAAGGCACCCAGCCCTTCCGAGGCCAGAATCCGGTTGTATTTGCGGATTTCGGCCTGGTCCAGAGGAGCGCGACCCAGGAAATGTTTCGTACCCAGTTCGATCACCTTGGTGTTCGGGTAGGGGGTGTAGAACTCCTTGATATAGAGGCTCGACGTGCCCAGCCCTTCCATGAACTCCTTCAGGTTGATCTCACCGTTGGCCAGCTTGCTTTCCAGAACAGTGAATTCGTTCTTGATGATGTAGGGTTCCACATCGCGTTCGAAGATCTGCCGGTAGGCAGCTCGGGTGACGTTCTTGACGCTGACGGCATCCAGCGTCGTGAGTTTGAAGATCTTGGTCTGCTCCCGCTTGCGGTTGACGCCTTGACCGATCCGGAACTCCACGTCTGGCAGCGAGCGGGTTTCGGTAACTTGACCCAGCTCCACGAACCGGGGCGTTTCGGCCACTTCCACCTTGGCTCCCTTGTCGGAGATGCTGCCCACCCGATTGGTGCGCAGGGCCAGACCGGCTGGGGTGACATAGCGCTCGTAGGGCACCGTGTCTTCGCCAAAGGCTTCGCTATATTCCAGGCTGTCCATGATCGCATCGACTACGGCATAGAAGCCCTGCTTGGCGGCAATGTCGAAGTACTTGTTGGTTTCCTGACGTCCGTAGGTAGGGCGACCCAGCAGCCGACGGTGGATATACTCGATTGCCTTCATCACATAGAGCGGCGTCCAGTACATCTTACGGAAGGTGTCCGACTTGGCCAGAGCCCGGATGAACTCGCGCACCGTGATCTCGCCGTTTTCCAATTTGATCTCGGCTAAGGTAGAGCGCTGCCCCGAGTAGACCTCGCGGCCAAACACCTGGATGTAGGCGGCCCGAATAATCGCCTGGGTCGAGCTTTCCGAGAATTTGACGCTGGTGCCTTTTGAGGAAGCAGGCGTAAAGCGGGAGCTTAGGAAACCGCCGCTGCTGGAGGGCAAGCCCGTAAAGCTAGGCGATTGATCCAGCTTGAACACCTTGGGTCCCAGAGTGCCGGGGGCAACGCCGCGAGCGCTGGGATTACTGGTCTGGTTGTTGATGCCGGGACCGCGATTGATCAGAATCCGACGGGTGTCTTTGGGGAAGAAGGCCGGACGGGTGCTGGGGTTGCGGGTTTCCTTCGGGAAGATCGCCCCAAACTGGATTTCCAGCGGGTCGTTGCCAGAGCCGTAAACATGTTGGTCAGGCAGGGGCTGGTTGTAGCTAGCGAAGGTGGTGATGAAGTGGGGAACCTTGCGGAACGGGGCGCTGTAGTTAAACAGGTCGATCTGCGGCCCCCAGTTGCGGCATTCCTGCGCCTCTTGACCCAGCCCGCGCAGGTAGGGCACGGTTTCTTCGCCGAAGTAGTCGGAATATTCGTTGGAATCGACCAGCGCATCTACCAGCTTGGCCAAGCCGCCCTTGGTGACAATCGCAAAGTAGCGGGAGAACTCTTCTTGAGAGCTGACGCCGCGACCCAGGAAATGCCGGAAGGCCAGTTCTACAACCCGGCTGTTGCAGTAGGGTTCGTAGAAGTTTTTGCGATAGAGCGGTGATTTGCCCAGACGGCGGATGAATTCCTTCATCGAGATGTCGCCGTTCTTCACCTTCGATTCCAGATCTGACAGAGACAGGGAATAGGCGCGGGTGATGTCGCGCTCGAACACCTGCCGATAGGCCGCCTTCAGCACGTCGTTTTTCTCGACTGCCGACAGGCCAGTCTTCATCACAAACTTAGGACGGCGCTCGGAAGCCTCAAAATAGATCTGGGGCAGTTCCAGACCCTGCACATCCGTAGAGGGCCGCTGCCGGAGCTTGTTAGCCGGAGTTGCCCCCCGGAACTCGTTCAGCAGAATTTCGAAATATTGGTTAACGATTGCTGACGCCTCGGCATCCTGGCGAAAATAGCTCAGCGAGGCCGACCGCATTTCCTGGAGCGCCACAATCGTCGCTTCGCCGGAGCAGGCGTTTTCGATGATTTCGCGCAGACCCCGGACGTTGACCACCAGGATGTTGGGGTCGCCCGCCACAATCGCGTAGGTGGTATAGCGCAGGAACCAGCTCATGTCGCGCAGGGACTTTTGCATGTTGCGCGGACCATAGCGAGCCACGTTGATTGGTCGGAACCCAACGGGAATTGGACCGCCGCCG
>JBJTUI010000186.1:0-2675 GCA_046080625.1 Elainella sp.
CTGGCGCGATTGCACCGGAAGACGTTGTGCTACTCCAAGTCAGTCGAGATGCTGAAGTGTTCGCTGCGGTTGTTGCTGCACTACTTGAAGTATCGGACTGTGCCTCTGCCAGCATAAACCATTCCCCTTTCAGCAACGCCCCCAACGGCATTGGCCAATTACCAGTGGGATGCCCTGTCGCTTCAGCCCTTTGACCGACCTCTAGACGGAGCCGAGGGCGATCTGGCCATGGCCAAAATTTCATCAGTCTGGCCAAACCCAAAAGCCCGAATTTACAGGTTTATATTTACCAGCGCTGGCCGCGCAAACAGGATAGCAATCCCAATCCGACTGCTGCCGATTGGGACGCCATGTGGTTGGCAAACTATAGCAGCGGCTGGCAAAATACTGAATCGCGCAGCTATTATGACACTCTGGCTCAAGGACTGCGCAGCGCCCATCCCGATCTGCCGCCCACGCAGCTTGTGCGGGTTGGTGAAGTACTCTATGCATTAAACCAACGCATGAAAAACGGACAGGTACCCGGATACACCAGCATCTGGGATCTGTATACCGATCACGTTCACTTAAACAACGTTGGCTCCTATATCGTAGGTGCAACCTACTATGCCACGCTCTATCGCAGTACGCCCCTCAGTATTCCTATTCCCAGCGATTACGGCAGCGTTCCCGCCGCCACAGCCCAGATTATTCAACAGACGATTTGGGATGTTGTGAGCGTCGAGCGGCCCCTCGGTGGATCGACCCCGCCGCCTCTGCCGCCTGCTAATCCAACCTTCTTTCTGGCTGATACCACGGTGACAGAAGGCCAAGACCGCACGGCCCAGATCGGCGTTACTCTGTCCAGGGCAAGCACCGAAACGATCACGATCAGCTACAGTACCGCAGACGGCACGGCAGTTCAGGGCAGCGACTATCAGGCTAGCAGCGGCGTTCTGACCTTTGCCCCTGGCCAAACTCGCCAGACGATTTCGGTGCCAATTTTGGCCGACGCCACGCCAGAATCCAACGAGACCTTCACGATTAATTTCAGTAACCCCACAGGCAATGCGGTTCTGAGCGACCAGCAGGCTACGGTCACGATTGGCGACGTGATCCAGTCGGCTGTTAGCCTGGTTCTGCCAGACGGAATTCGCAACCTGGTTCTGGTTGGTAACGACCCGATCACCGGCACGGGCAACAACGGCGACAACTCGATCACCGGCAACGGCAACAACAATATCCTGGACGGCAGAGCAGGCTATGATACGCTTCAGGGCGGAGCTGGCGACGACACCTATATTGTTGAGAGCATCTGGTGGGATCTGGTCGTTGAAGGCGAAAATGCCGGGACAGATACGGTGCAGTCTGCCGGAAACTACGTTCTGCCCACCAACGTTGAGCATTTAACTCTGATTGGTTCGGAAGATGCAAATGCTACGGGAAACGCCTTGAATAATCGGATTGAAGGCAACGCGGGCAGCAACGTGCTGGATGGTGGCGCTGGTAATGACACGCTGGAAGGTAAAGCAGGTAACGATACCTATGTTGTCGATAGCGCCAACGATAAAGCTATTGAGGCCGAAAACCAGGGTAGTTACACAGTTCAAGCAACCGTGAGCTATGACCTAGCCAACAATATCGAAAATTTAATGTTGATGGGTCGAGGCAACATCAATGGCCAGGGAAATAGTTTGAATAACCGCCTCTCGGGCAACTCGGGCAGCAATCAGATCGTGGGCGACGCTGGGCAGGATGTGCTGCTGGGAGCTGAGGGCAACGATTCTCTAGTCGGCGGTGCTGGACAGGACTGGCTCAATGGTGGTGCTGGGGTTGATCGACTGCGAGGCGGCGAAGGAGCCGATCGATTTGTCTATGCTGGCGGATCTCCGGCTGAAGCGATGGCCCAATCTTCCCCAACTGGGTTCGACCAGATTCTCGATTTCGACCGTAAAGCAGGCGATCGGATTCTGCTCGACTCCGACAACAATCCATCCACCCCCAATTTGCCTGTGGGGCTGTTTAACGCAGGTCGTCTCAGGGGCAGCGTTAGGCGAAGCAGCGGCTCCCAAGGCCGTCGGCCAGTCGCTCGTACCCTGGAAGGCGCGGCCCGAACGGCCTACCGGGATAAAAACCATCGAGCCAAGGGCCGCCAATCCCTGCAAGTCGGTGAAGCCGTGAGCTTCGGCTGGCGTGGCCAAACCTACCTGGCAATGAATGCTGGCGGCAAAGGCTTCGGGGCCGAGGATCTGCTGATTCAAATCACGGGAGGCGCAGGCAGCCTCGACGCCGCCAGGGGCAGGCTAGCGGTGGGCAGTCTGTTTGTGGGGTAGAGGGATGGGGAGATGGGGAAGGTGGGGAGATGGGGAGGCAGAAGAGATAGAGGCAATTTTGTGAACACTCATCTGAAAGAGTTTGTCCAGAATTCTGGATCAATTTAGCAGGGTCAATTCAGCAGGGTCAATTCAGCAGCTGACTGAAGCCTGCTATAGGCCATGCTGCTACAACTTGCGACTAGACTAATCTGTCTGTGAAACTAATCTGTGAACTCTCCCGCCTGCTGCGGCTGCATCATTCCCAGCAGGGTTCGCAGCGCTATGGCCTGGGCCGCAGGGAGCTGGCCATGGCTAAACACGTAGGGCAGGTCTGGGGGCAGCTGGGGGACGATTTGCTGTAACAGGTAAGGACTACCGTAG
>JBJTUI010000187.1:0-5663 GCA_046080625.1 Elainella sp.
GAAGTGTACCAAACCACCTGAATGAAAGCAAGGATGAGGGCAGGTTGGGTGCTGCCTCAAAACCTGAGGAGTTCCTTTAATTTCTTAATTTCAGATTAAATACTCAAACTCTAGTGATTTACCGTACTATGCTAATAGGCAGTTATGGGGGCGTTGTTCTACCTATCTGTCGAGACCTTTCACCCTTTCCTGATCAGGAGTAGAAGCATGAGAGTTGCAAATGACATTACTGAATTAATTGGAAGAACTCCACTCGTGCGACTCAATCGCATTCCTCAAGCGGAGGGATGTGTCGCTGAAGTGGTTGCCAAGCTAGAGGGGGTTAACCCGGCAGCATCTGTTAAAGACCGGATTGGTATCAGCATGATTGAGGTTGCTGAAGCCGCAGGGCAAATTCAACCGGGAAAAACCATCTTAGTAGAGCCAACCTCTGGCAACACAGGGATTGCATTGGCAATGGTGGCAGCGGCAAAAGGCTATCAATTGATTCTGACCATGCCTGAAACCATGAGTTCGGAGCGGCGAGCTATGCTGCGGGCCTACGGAGCCGAGCTAGAGCTAACCCCCGGCATCGAGGGGATGTCGGGCTGCATCCAGCGGGCTCAGCAGATTGTCAACAGCCAGCCCGACGCCTACATGCTACAGCAGTTCAACAACCCGGCTAACCCGGAAATTCATCGCCGCACGACGGCCATGGAGATTTGGGAAGACACGGATGGTCGAGTCGATATTCTGATCGCTGGAGTGGGAACAGGCGGCACAATTACGGGCGTGGCTGAGGTGATTAAGGGCAAGAAACCTTCGTTTCAGGCTATTGCAGTTGAGCCGGCCAACAGCCCGGTGCTGTCTGGCGGACGGCCTGGCCCCCACAAAATTCAGGGTATTGGCGCTGGGTTTGTGCCCCAGGTGCTGCGGGTCGATCTGATCGACGAGGTGATTGCCATCCCGGACGACGAGGCGATTCTCTACGGTCGGCGATTGGCTCGTGAAGAAGGGCTGCTGTCGGGAATTTCCAGCGGTGCCGCCATGGCAGCGGCAGTTCAGGTGGGTCGGCGGCCCGAAAACGCCGGTAAGCTAATTGTGGTGATCCAGCCCAGCTTTGGCGAACGTTACCTGAGTACGCCCCTGTTCCAGGACCCAGAGCTGGTTGCGCCGATGGGGTTGAACTGAGTCTGAATTGGGGAACTCCCTGAAGACAGACCGGCAACTGGGTCTGATGCCGATAAAATAGGGCTATGGTAAAGCAAGACCCGGCCAAAAACCACTACACCACGCTTGAGGTGAACCCGGCAGCAAGCCTGACTGAAATTAAGCAGGCCTACCGGCGCTTGGCGAAGCAGTTTCACCCAGACCGCAATCGGGAGGCGGACAGCCACGATCGCATTACCCAGATCAACGCCGCCTACGAAGTGTTGAGCGATCCATACCAGCGGCAGTCTTACGACCGCCAGCTCAACGGACGCAGCGCTGTACTCCATCCGAACGCGGGCTATGCCAAACGGCAGGAGCGGGCCAACGCCGCCCAAAAGCGCCACAGGCAGCAGGCTGGACGCGATAGCGACGAACAGTTTGAGCGCTGGATAAATCAGGTTTACCAGCCCGTGACTCGCCTGTTGAACCAGATCCTCAAACCCCTGAAGCAACAGCTTAATGATTTGGCGGCTGACCCCTTCGACGATCAGCTGCTGGCGGAATTCCAGAACTACTTGGAAGACTGTCGCGCCGATTTGCAGAAGGCTCAGCGCGCCTTTCGATCGATGCCGAACCCTTCGAATGTGGCCAGCGTCGCCGCCCATCTCTACTACTGCCTCAACCAGGTCAGCGACGGCATTGACGAGCTAGAGCGGTTTACCACCTGCTATGACGAACATTATCTGCACAGGGGCCAGGAGCTGTTCCGCATCGCCGGCGGACTGCGGCGCGAGGCCCAAGCCGCCATGCGAGAAATTAAGTAGGCCGACTTTTACCACAACCAGTTACCACAACTTCTGGAGTTTTGCGCCACAATAGGAAAGGACTTTCTGGCGGCTGTGATGGATTGAGCGGTCAGAAGGCTTGGTACTTTCTTTTCTTGCGCTCATGCCTCTACCCGTTGTTGCTGTAGTCGGACGTCCCAATGTGGGTAAATCGACGCTGGTCAATCGTTTGTCCGGCGTTATGGAGGCGATTGTGCATGACGAGCCGGGCGTGACTCGCGACCGCACCTACAAACCTGCCTTCTGGCGCGACCGGGATTACCTGGTGGTAGATACGGGAGGGTTAGTGTTCGATGACGACACCGAGTTCCTGCCGCTGATTCGCGAACAGGCTTTGCTGGCCCTGGCCGAAGCCAGTGTTGCCGTAATGGTAGTAGATGGCCAGACGGGGCTGACCGCTGCCGATGAAACGATTGCCACCTGGCTGAGACAGCAGCCCGTTCCTGTCCTGCTGGCAGTGAATAAATGCGAATCGCCGGAGCAGGGATTGAGTCTGGCCGCCGAATTTTGGCGCTTGGGGCTGGGCGAACCTTACCCGGTTTCAGGAATTCACGGCAACGGTACGGGCGAGCTCTTGGACGAGCTGATCAACTATTTGCCGCCCACGGATCAACTGGACGAGACCGAAGAAATTCGGGTAGCGATTGTAGGACGGCCCAACGTCGGTAAATCCAGTTTGCTCAACGCCTTTGTTGGCGAAAATCGAGCGATCGTCAGCCCGATTTCGGGCACCACCCGCGACACGATCGATATGGTGGTCGAGCGCCAAGACAAACGCTATCGCCTGATCGACACAGCGGGCATCCGCAAAAAGAAGCAGGTGGAATATGGTCCAGAATTCTTCGGGATCAATCGCTCCTTCAAGGCAATTCGGCGAGCGGACGTAGTATTGCTGGTGGTTGACGCTCTGGATGGCATCACCGAACAGGACCAAAAGCTGGCTGGTCGGGTGGCTGACGACGGGCGTGCCTGCGTGATTGTCGTCAACAAATGGGACGCGGTCGAGAAAGACTCCCACACGATCTACGACTACGAACGCCACCTCAAGGACCGGCTCCACTTCACGGAATGGGCCGACACGATCTACGTCAGCGCCCAAACCGGCCAGCGGGTCGAAAAAATCCTCGATCTGGTTGATACTGCCGCCGAGCAGCATCGCCGTCGCGTCAGCACCTCGGTGATCAATGAGGTGCTGGAAGAAGCCCTGAAATGGCATACGCCGCCCACCACTCGCCAGGGTCGGCAGGGCCGAATTTATTACGGCACCCAGGTGACGAGCCAGCCGCCGAGCGTGACGCTATTTGTAAATGATCCCAAGCTGTTTAACGATAACTACCGGCGCTATATCGAACGCCAGTTTCGGCAGCAACTTGGATTCCAGGGCACGCCGATTCGGTTGTTTTGGCGCGGCAAGAAGATGCGCGATCTGGAGCAAAGCGCCAACCGAGCTACAAAAGTCTAGGGATTGGCGATATTCACCCAGAAGGTCAGGCTGCCGGTAGGACATGGATTTACTGCGTTCGCTCCCGATTGGACTCTATTTGGAACAGCCGGTTACCTGGCTGCACCAGATCGATTCGCGTGTGAAACTGGTCTGGCTGGTCTGTTTCATGCTAACCCCAATTGCCGCCAATCCGATCTGGCGTCTGTCGCTGGTCGCTGGCCTGCTGGTTCTTACCCTCCTGACCCGCTTGCCCTTTCGCGTCTGGCGACAGCAAATCGGTCTGGTCTTGCTATTTAGCCTGCTGCTGTTCGTGATCACAATGCTGGCCCCAGACGGGCTGAAGGTGCCGGAACAGCCGCGTCTACCAGCCAACGAGTTCAGCTTTGCTGTTCCCCCTGCTTCAACCAACGCCGCCCAGGCTAACGCTGCCCCAGCCCTGCCCCAGCCAACTAACTACCGCTATGTGCTGGTCGATCGGGGCATGGTTCGGATTACCCGCCGCTCTCTGGAATTGGCGATTCGGGTGGCTACCCTGATGTTCACGCTGATCTACAGCACCAACCTCTACCTGTTGACCACCGCCCCCGAAGAAGTGACCGCCGGGATCGAGAGCCTGCTGGGGCCACTGCGCCGCTTCAACCTGCCTATTACTGAAATTGTCTTGACCTTGACCCTGGCCCTGCGGTTTATTCCGCTCGTGCTGGAGGAAGTGCAAAACCTGGTGCGTTCGATTCGAACCCGCGCCATCAACTGGAAGAAGCTGGGCTTCCAGGGCACTGTCCAGGTTTGGGCTGCGGTTGCCGAAAAGCTGGTGGACAACCTGCTGGTTCGAGCTGAGCAGATCGCTAGCGCTATGCAGGTGCGCGGTTTCACCAGCTCTGACCGACATCAGGTGCGCTGGCACCAGTTCCAGCTGCGGCTCCAGGATGGATTAGCTATTATCGGCCTAGCCGGGTTTGTGGCGGCTCGCATCCTCTGGGGCGGCAGTTGAGCTTTGTGCTAGAACGATTCAGTCAAGACAGCTGGGTCAGGACGGCGGCAATAGAGCGATTTTTTGTAGCAGTGCAGCACAGTTTTTCTATACACTGATAGATAACGCAGCTGTAAAGAGTTCTTTACTATATGGTTTTACCTATTAGTCGTCCGGCAAACTTGATTTCGCAGCTTCTAGACTGGGAATTTATTAAATAAGGACCAGTTTAAGTAGAGAGCAATTATGGCTATTTTCATTTCAGTCAGCTATAGGAGGGGGCGGTGCCTTCACGCACCCCGCTAGCGTGGTTGATCGATCTGAAAACCGCTGTAAGTTGAGCGAATGGTAGAACAGGCTCAGGAGGCCGAGCGGCTAGCTCAGATCCTCGTAGAGCTTCTACCCAACTCGTTCTGTTTCTATCTAAACCCTGTTGTGTTCGAGGGACGAAACGAAGTTTGGGTTCAAATAGCATCTGTGGCCGTTAGCATCCTAGTCGTTAGCATCCCTGGCGGTTAGTCACTTGATTAATCACTTGTGATCCCCTTGCTATTCCGACTCAAACTTCAACTGTTAAATCCGATTTGCTTGCATGATGTCGCCTAGAGTTGAATGAGTACCGAAAACTACCTAAGCCATCCGAATCTAGGCCTGCTGTTCAGAGTTTGTCTGATTGACGACAACCGAGAGCTATTTGCCACGCTGTATGCCCAGCGATTGTTCTTTCTGGTGACAACCGAAGCGGCAGGACTGCGATTTGAGCCGATCGGGCGCATGGATTCGCGCCTGCTAGTCGAAAATCGGTTGAGAGAACTACGCCGTCTGGGTCAGGCCCAGGAGTATAACCAGCTGCAGGTCATCCACAAACAAACGTTTCAATAGGCTGCTTTTGGTAAGTTGCAATGAGCAATATCGCTGAACCTCTGACCGAGCAACTGGCCAAGCGGCTGGCCGAACTGCGCCCTACGTTGCCAGCCAACGTCCGACTGATCGCCGTGTCTAAGCAGATTCCAGTTGCAGCGATGCGAGCAGCCTACGACCTGGGCATTCGCGATTTTGCTGAAAGCCGGGTGCAGGAAGCAGCCTTGAAGCAGGCCGAACTGACTGACTGGACCGATGTCACCTGGCATTTTATCGGTCGGCTTCAGGCCAACAAGGCCGCCAAAGCCTTGGACCAGTTCGCCTGGATTCATTCGCTCGATAGCCTGGCCCTGGCCCAGCGGTTAGATAAACTGGCTGCCAATCGGCCCAACAAACCCAACTGCTGTTTGCA
>JBJTUI010000188.1:0-2727 GCA_046080625.1 Elainella sp.
CCCAGGGTGGAATAGATCAAAAATTGGGGGAAATGCATGCGGCTGAAGCCGCCGGGCAGGGAAATCAGGGTGCGAATGCCGGGGACGAAGCGGCCAAAGAAAACTGCTTTAGTGCCGTGGCGATAAAACCACTGCTGGGCCTTGTCGATTTCTGCGCCCGAAATTCCCAGCCATTTACCGTAGCGATTCAGCCAGTTTTTCAGACGTTCTTCACCCAGATAGACGCCGAGATAGTACCAGGGCAAAGCGCCAAGCATGGTGCCGATTACACCCGCGGCCACGGCAGGGCCAAACTGCATACAGGGAGCCGGGATCTGACCGCTCTGGCACTGATGCACCGTGAAACCGGCCAGCGGCATGATCAGCTCTGAGGGGATGGGGGGAAACAGGTTTTCTAAAAACATCAGGAGGCCGATTCCCAGATAGCCCAGGCTAGTCATGATGTTGGTAATCAGTTCAGCAATCCGATCAGACATGGGATGACCTTAAAAATGAGTGCTTGTTGGAGGATTTGGCCCCAGCCAGCTCAACAAGAAACCGCGCCATCTAATTCTATAGCTGTAGTCTTTAATAGCCTGATTGCAAGAACCGGGCTGCAAGAAAAAGAGGAGCAGACTGGCTGCTCCCCCTTGGCAATTCACGAAACTCAGGTACCCGAGGTCCAGGAGTTGATGTATTCCAGCTGCTCAGGCGTCAGTGCATCGATCTGGATGCCCATGGCCTGCAGCTTCAGGCGAGCGATTTCCTTGTCCAGCTCAGCCGGAATCGAGTAGAGGCCAGGAGCCAGCTTGCCCTTGTTCAGCGCCAGGTATTCGCAGGCCAGCGCCTGGTTGGCAAAGCTCATGTCCATCACGGCGCTGGGGTGGCCTTCGGCAGCCGCCAGGTTAACCAGACGGCCCTCGCCGATCACCACCACCGATTTGCCGCTGGTGAGGCGATGTTCTTCCGTGAAGTTGCGCACTACTTTGACCTCGCTGGTCATTTGCTTCAGCGCCTTCAGGTCGATTTCGATGTCGAAGTGGCCCGAGTTGCAAACAATCGCGCCATCTTTCATGGCTTCGAAATGTTCCTGGCGGATCACATGCTTGTTGCCCGTGACGGTGATAAACAGGTCGCCAACTTTAGCGGCCTCGCTCATCGGCATCACCCGGAAGCCGTCCATCGCTGCTTCAATCCCGCGCACCGGGTCGATTTCGGTGACGATCACGTTAGCGCCCATGCCGCTAGCCCGCTGGGCTGTGCCCTTACCGCACCAGCCGTAGCCTGCCACAACGACGGTTTTGCCCGCCAGCAGGATGTTGGTAGCGCGAATGATGCCGTCCAGGGTAGATTGGCCGGTACCGTAACGGTTGTCAAAGAAATGCTTGGTGTCAGCATCGTTGACGTTCATGGCCGGGAAGGTGAGGACGCCGTCCTTCAGCATTGCCTTGAGCCGGACGATACCGGTCGTGGTTTCCTCGGTGGTGCCAATGATGTCGGCAAGCTGGTCCTGGCGCTCCTGGATCAGAGTAGCAACTACGTCGCTGCCGTCATCCACAATAATGTTGGGTCGGTGGTCGAGGGCGATGCGGACGTGGCGGTTATAGGTATCGTTATCTTCACCTTTCTGGGCATAGACCGAAATCCCATAGTCAGCCACCAAACAGGCTGCTACGTCGTCCTGGGTAGAGAGCGGGTTGCTGGCAATCAGCACCGCATCAGCCCCGGCGTTCTTGAGGGCAATTGCCAGGTGGGCCGTTTCGGTGGTGACGTGGCAGCAGGCTACCAGTTTGATGCCAGCCAGGGGCTTTTCTTGGGAAAAACGATCTTGAATCTGGCGCAGAACCGGCATTTCGCGGCCCGCCCACTCAATCCGCTGTTTCCCCAGGGGAGCTAGGGACAGATCCTTGACGTCGTGTTTGACCTGAGTGATGGTGCTCATGTTTGCAAATATTTACTTCGGAGACTTGTTCCTCACTAGACTAACAAACCCAGTCCCCCACGAATAGGTACAATCACCATGGCAATCGGGATTTTATGAAGAAAGGATGATTCCTTCGCAGAACCACAGCCGGTTCCAGCTGAACCGTAAAGTTCTCGTAAAACTTCCTATTACTTGTCTGATCAGGCTATTTGAGCACTCTGCTAGCGGTCTCCTCCAGCCGCCAAACCCGGTTCCACCAGGGCATCAGCTGTTGGCGACACCGGACTGACGTGATGGATCGGGATCTCAATTACGAACTCGCTGCCCTGTCCCACCTCTGATCGACAGGTGAGGGTGCCGCCATGGCGCTCCGTGATGATCTGGTAGCTGATCGACAGACCCAGTCCCGTGCCCTTGCCGGGTGGTTTGGTGGTGAAAAAGGGATTGAAAATCTGGTCTACGGTGGCCGGGGACATGCCGGTGCCGCTGTCGCGAATCGCAATCTGCACCCGCTCGGCGTCTAGCAGGCAAGTTTGGATCTGAATACAGGGCGCTATCTGGGGTGCTATCTGGTGCGCTATATGGGGCGCTGTTTCCGGGTGGCGGAGCACCTGTTCTTCGACGGCATCAATCGCGTTACTGAGCAGATTCATGAACACCTGATTGATCGCTCCGCCATAGCACTCCACCAGCGGCAGGTTGCCGTAGTCTTTCACCACCTGAATCGGCAGGTTGATGCGGCCTCCCTTCAGGCGGTTTTGCAAAATCATCAGGGTGCTGTCAATTCCCTCGTGCAGATCGGTTGGTTTGATCTCGGCCTCATC
>JBJTUI010000189.1:0-5333 GCA_046080625.1 Elainella sp.
TCAGGCGGTTTGTCCCGAAAAGCGTAGAGGCAATCACAAAGTTGTTAGAACTAGGAGTTAGTCTCTGTTCAAGTCGGGAATTGCGAAACTACTTTGCTCACTGCTGCTACTGTACTAATTAGTTCTGCAATACGCTGTAAATTTAAGGCCTCTAGCGGCTGTAGCGCAGGCTAAAGGACACCAAAAAATTGACTGTAGCTGCCTCAGTCACCACGTTCGGCCCCTTCTTGTGGGGCGATGCGGCGATAGGTATAGATGGCTGTCGAATAAATAGCTGTAGAACAGGTAGCTGTCGAATAAATAGCTGTAGGACAGGTAGCTATAGAACAGATAGCTAGCGAACAGGCCGGGAACAGCGGGAACAGACAAGTGATAGCGCGATCAAACCACATCCCGCTTGTCCTAACCAGGATTTAGATCACAGCCGAGAGAGCTTCAGGGCACAAGTTCGGCTGGTCGGTCCTCCGGGTCCTCATCAAATGGGTCAGGGAGAATCTCGTCCTCAACGGGCTCTGGAATCCGAATTTCTGCTCCGTTCACCACTGCACCCAGGAAGCGAATTTGTTCAGAGCTGATAAATTCCTGGACCGTTTCGTTGAGTAACCCTTCCTCGGTGTAGCCCGGACGAGTCACCAGCACCAGCCCATCGGTGGCGGGCTCGAGCAGCAGCGCGTCGTTGCAGCGATTGAGCGAGGGCGCATCAAGAATCACCAGGTCAAACCGACCGCGGGTATCTTCCAGCAAGCGTCGCATCTCGCTGGATTCTAGAATTGCGGCGGCGTGGCGCTGTGGGCCAGCACTGGGAACAACATAGAGGTTTTCGACGGTTGGCACCAGCCGGATGCAGTCGCTTAAGTTGCCGTAGTAGCGCAGCGGTTCCAGCAGGGTTTCGGGATCAACCGCCAGTTTCAGGGCTCCGGCATGGGAAGCCGAGCGCAGGTCCGCCTCAATCAGCAGAGTGCGTTTGCCAGCCCGAGCAGAGGCAATGGCCAGGTTATAGGCCGTGAGCGACTTGCCCTCTTCGGCTAAAACGCTGGTCAGCAGAACCATCTTCAGGGCCTTGCCGCCACCCACTCGACGCAGGGTGCTGCGCAGCCGTTCGTAGAACTCCAGGTAGGGCGAATCGGTTGCGGCGATTACGGGCAGACCTTCAGCTTCTGGTAACAGAGGCAACACGCCCAAAATCGGCACCTCTTCCTGCCGGAGGGCTCCCTGCACCTCTTCGAGGGTGTAGAAAGTCGAGTCGAGCGATCCTAGCAGCAGCACCAACCCTGCCCCTACCAGCAGCCCCACCCCGCTGCCCACCAGCAGAATCACCAGACTGCTGAGGCCGGTTTTGGGCATCTGTTCAACCTGGGCGGGTTGAACCACCACCAAATTACCCACCGTTTCCTGCTTCGCTAGCGTCACATCGGCTAAGCGAGTCTAGATCTGGTCGTAATAGGTCTGCTTCAGCGTCACCTGCTGCTGCAATCGCTGTTGTTCAAGCTGCTTGTCAGGAATGCTGGCATAGTCCCGCCGCAGGGATTGTTCCGCCTGACTCAGGTTGCGCAACTGTTGCTGTAGGGTATCGCGCTGGGTTTGCAGAGCTACCAGATTAGTCGCCAGAGTTTGGCGAGCCGGATCGAGACTGCTAGCCTGCCGAATTGCCTCACTAGCCCGCAGCGGCGCGGCGAGATTGCCACCTCCGACGACTTCCCGCACCCTGGCCTGCAACAGTTGCTCAAAGGATTCGAGCTGATTTTGCAGCTCCACCATGGTTGGGTGGTCAGGCCGCAGAGTTTTCGCCAAGAGCTGCTGCTGCTGTTCTGCCCCGTAAATTTTGACGCGCAAATCGGCAATGATCGGGTCAGCGCTGAGGGCAGAGGAGGCATAGGCTTCATCGGGCGACAGTCCCAACCGCGATTGTAGACTGGCGATTTGGGCTTCCACTCCAGAAATCTCGAGGCGAAGCTGCCGCTGTTGGGCCTGATTACCAGTCAGAGCCGAGAGCAAACTGCCGCTCTCCGCCGATTGAATCGCCGTGCCTTCCTGTTTAATAAACTGCTGTAGCTTTTGTTCTGCCTGCCGCAGTTCCCGATCCACCTTGGGCAAAATCTGGTTGAGGTTGGTCGCAATTCGGTCAATCTGCTGGGTATTAAATTCCCGGCTCTGCTCTACCATCGCATCCATCAGCGCGTTCGTCACCGTGGCTGCTTCTGCCTCGTTCGGGTCCTGATAGGAGACAACAACCCGCAGGGCTTTGGGGGCAGCCGCTTTCTCTTCGTCCCCACCACTGCTACTGCCACCATCGACCGCAACGCGAGCCCGGCGCAAAAGATCTTCGGGTTCCAGGTCAATCTGCTGAGCCGCTAAACGTTCCTGGGTCAGGTTCAACACGTTCTCGGACAGCAAAATCTCCTTGGTGACAGCCTGTCCCTGCTGCTGCAAAGCCGCCCCCGTTGCAGTGAACGTATCAGGCGGGCTGCTGTAGGTAAGAATGCCGCGAGACTGGTAGCTGTCGGGTGGAGGAGACTGCAGGGCTGCGACCACACCCGAACCACCGCTGACCAGCAAAAATCCTGCCAGACCCGCCCATTTATGGCGGTCGAGGGCAATTAGATATCGTTTAACCAGGGGGGGAACCATTGGATCTGCCGCATGTCGTCGGCTGAGAGGTGGGCTAGGGGTGAGAAAATATATCTATTCAGAACTACTTCAGAACGGTGCTAACAGCCAGAAATAGTTCCTTGAACTTGAAAAGGCTTAATCAGAATTGGAATCGCCCGAAGGCTGAAATAGACTAGAGGCACTATTAACCAAAGAATCAAAAAACAACACAAACCCCAATATATCTCGGAAGGGCTGGGTGAACGTGTTCAGCGCATAGGTGACACGCGCTACGAGTGTACGACCGACCACAATCACATCGTTGTTTTCCATCATCGGATTTTGGGAAAAATCGCCCAACAAGGCCGCTTTACCGTCCAGTTCTTGGGTTACGGCTTTGCCCTGCTGAACATCGAATCGGATCAGGCCAACATTTCGCACATCCGCATTAGAGAGATCCAGCGCAGAAGCCGATAGCGCATCCAAGAACGTACTGCCGTTGGGCAACTGAATCACGCCAATCGTACCGCCGCCGCGACCGCCCGCCGCGTAGTTCAGCACCCGGATGTTGATCTGGGTCTGGGCCAGGGTCGAGCGGGCAACCAGATTGCGGTCATAGCCCTGATTTTCCGTCAGAGTGGGTACTACAATCGTATCGCCATCGGCCAACTGGAGGTCGGGCAACTGGCTGGCGGTTTGCAGCGGCGTGAACAAATCCACATCTCTTTCAACCACAGAACCATCCACCAGCTGTCGTCGGACACGCACGGTGCGCAGATCGGCCAGGGTTGTGGTGCCGCCCGCCGAAATCAGCGCTGTTGACAGTTGGGGAGCAGTTAGGGGATAGAGGCCGGGTCGCACAACTTCACCCAGAATAGTGACCTGCACCGGTCGTTGAGCCACTAGAATGACATCTACCTGGGGATTGACCACATAGCGATCTAGGGCCACCCGAATCTGCTCTCGTGCTTCAACCACCGTCAGCCCCTCCAGCGTCAGGGCTCCTACCAGCGGCACCAGCAGATTGCCCTCCAGATCAATCGTGTTCTGAAAGGACAGATCCGGAAAACGCAGCACATTCACAAAAATTGAATCACCCGGTCCCAGACGGTAATTTTGAAAAGCCGCATCGTCTCGGATGGGCATGGAACTGCTGTTCTCTTGCAGTCTCTGTCTTGTTCTCTCTAGCAAATCACGGGGTGAGGCCGATGGCTGAACTGGCCCAGAGGATTGGGCGACGGGCTGAATGAGCCGACTGGGGGGCGGATTGGGCCGATCGTCAGCTTGACCTGACTGAATCGCTTCCTTAGTCGGCAACTGCATCTGCGGCAAGGCACCCACGGCCAAACTTGGTGCTGCGGCAACTAGACCATAACCCGCTGCGATCAGGCTACAGCTGAGGCTACGGGTAATCCGGTTGGACAAACAGGCAGAAAACATAGCGCCCAATTCGATACAAACATTCAGGACAAACGGCGGAAAACAGGCTTAAACAATTTGGAGATGCAGGTTTTTCGTGACCAAACTTCAGGATCAGCCTTCAAAGCCAGGCTGTAGCAGGGCTGCTTACTGCAACGCAGTCGCCATCAGCGCAGACTGCACGAGCCGCCCCAGCGATTCCATCTCGGTTTGTGCAGTTTCAATTTCGCCCAGGGGCTTGATCGGCATTTGAATACTAACGGCTACCCAGGCCAGCCGCTGCCGCTGCCGGAGTTGCGCCCACTGATCCGCCCAGAACCAATGGCTCGGCGCTGGATGTCCCCCTTTTGACCAAGCGTACCATTGAAGCACCGCATTCGTGCGTTTTTGCGACCAGCCCCGCAGGAATCGCGCCCTGACTTGAAATGGCTCCACCTCAGGCATCCGCAGGTCAAACTGAATCTGCCGTCGTGAGTCTTCTGTCCACTGCTGTGCTCCATTGATGTCCATCCAATCCACCTGGGGCATGTCCTTGTTCCAGGTTTGGGGCCGCAACAGCAGCCAAACGGCATCCTGGAGCGTTGCGGTCTTAGCCGTCGCCGTCGGTACCATCGCCTGCACAGACCATTTGTGTCCCCCCAGTTCAACCTTCTCTTGCTCCAAAATTTGCCAGCCAGGCAGCGAGAGACCAGCAGTCTGAATGGCCTTGAGCTGTTCAACTTGTCGAATATCGGGCACTTGCTGCCAGGGCCAACGTCCCCCCAAATAGCCCGGAATCACGTTGGCCAAAGCAATGGTAAGAATGAACAGCACCACGAGCAGTTTGGTCGGGAGCGGTAGGGGCAGAATCGGAGAGGCGGAACGGGTCATAGCAAAAATTCCAACTGGAGTTGAACGAGCAGATCGGGTTTGACAGAGACGGGCTAGCGATCGGGTTCAGTTCCTAATTGCGGGCCTTCTAAACCCAGATCGGGTAGAGAATCGGCTAACGCATCGGGCAGCAAATCTGACGATAAATCTGGATCGGCTAGCTGGTCTACCCAATCCTGGGGCACTATCCAGCGATCGATGCCCTGAAGCAGCAGGGCAATCAAACCCAGCATGACTGTAGAGTAGAGGTCGCCGCCCCAGCTATCGTGCAGCCAGTGAAAGGCCTGATCCTGCCCGGTTCCGTGAAAGTAGGCAAGCAGCGTATTGCGAATAATATTGGCTCCGACGCTGATTCCCACCAGCCCGCTATAAAACCACAGCACCTTGGTTCGCGAGGTCCAGGCACCGGTCCAGTAGAGCAGCAGCAGCCCGACGTAGAGGCTGGTGAACAGCAT
>JBJTUI010000190.1:0-5575 GCA_046080625.1 Elainella sp.
AATTTTGCTGTGGTTGAGCTGGATGCCCCAATAGCTGGAGTTGCCGCCAAACCGGCGGTTGCGGTTGTCGGAGCCGACCTGGACAAAATCGCCCTCGGTTTCGACGTTGCCTAGCGATTTGGTTTCGTCGTTGGGCAGCTCAATGCCGCCGCTTTCCAGCAGGCAGACTTTGAAGTCTTGACCAGCCAGCTCACGGGCTAGGGTGATCCCGGCTGGGCCTGCCCCGATAATGCAAACATCTGTGATAATCTCATCGCCCGCAGCAACGGTAACCGCATCGACTAGCATAGACCCCTGGTAGCTTTATCTAGAACTGATTTACTGTAAGCCAGATTAGGGGATTTTACTGGCCTGGGCTCCAGAAAATTACCGAGTCTATACAGAGCCTTCAATAAAGATGTGGATTAAATAAAAGCGCGAAACCTTACCGCGTGGCGGTGCCAGAGCGTGGCAGTAGAGAGCCATCTAGTGTGGGGCAGCCCTCAACATTTGATCTATATCCAGCCATTTAATCCACCCCGGCTATCTGATTGAGTATGGGGTGAGCCAAATCGAGCAGCGCGATTTCTGACAGCGGTTTTCTGCGGTATCGGTTAACTTCTTCACCAACTCAGAATGAATCATCCCCAAAGATCGAACGCCTTGGGCATCTCTAAGGCCCGCAGGTTGAGGCTTACCTTTTTTCTAAAGTCCTTAACAGAAGTTATTCATATAGCTCCTCTAACAACGCATGGGCATCGCACACAAAGTTTAAATCTGCGCAACTATCGAATGGCGTAAAATATGTTCTGTTAAGTAAATCTCGAAGCAACCTACATTAGGGAAATTTTAAGCCTATGGATAGATTGGCGGGTTTGCTCCAGCGGATACAAGACGTCCAGAGTCATGTATTGCGCCTACAGCAGGCGGGGATCGATGAAACTCCAAATTCTTTGTTGCTAGAGACTATTGCTGACCTGGAAAGGTCCTTGAATGCTGTATTGCAAATCGCGCCCGCCCCGACCCAGTCCTTATCCCAACCGCTGCCCCAGTCCTTGCCCCAACCGTTGCTCCAGGCCGCTCCCGCCGAAAATGTTCTTCCCCAGCTCGACCCAGGACAACTGGCCCTAGAGCTGACCCGCAGCGGCTGGTGGGATTGGGACCTGCGTTCCGACCAATTGATCTGGAGCAACGAGATGTTTATCCTGTTGGGCTATGCTCCCGGTGAGGTGCGGCCCAGCGTTTCGGATTGGCGCGAGCGAATTCATCCCGACGATCGGGACTGGACGAGTCAGGCGCTCCAGCGGGATCTAACCAACCGGGCGATTGGCGAGGTGGAATATCGGGTGATTCATCCGGACGGCAGCCTGCACTGGCTGCTGGTGAAGGGACAGCGGATCTGTGATGCGGCAAATCAGCCCGTGCGCATGGTGGGGACCGCCATAGAAATCAGCGACCGCAAACTCCTGGAGGCGGAACGGCAGGCCGCAGAAATTCGCCTGCAAGACAGCGAGGCCCGCTATCGGCTGATCTCAGAAATGAGTCCGATTGGGATTTTTCGCCATGACACAGCCGGTCACTGCACCTATGTGAATGAAAAAATCTTGCAGCTGGTTGGGCGTCAGCTAGCGGACTGTCTGGGGCCGAACTGGATCAATACGGTCTATCCTGACGATCGGCAGCAGGTGGCTGAGATCTGGCAGGAGTTTATGGCCCAATCTGCAATTGAGCCGGACGCGATCCAGCAGTTGGAATGTCGTCATCTGCATAGCAATGGCACGATTGTCTGGGTCTGGGCACAGATCGCGGTGGAGCGGGATGCCGCAGGCCAGATTACGGGCTATATCGGCACCCTGACGGATATCACGGCCCGCAAATGCCAGGAAGCTCACCTGGCTCTGCTGGCTGAAATTGCGGAGATTTGTTCACGCCTGACGCTGGCCGAGGAGATTATTGCCGCCGTCGGAGCAAAAATTGGCGCTTACCTGAAGGTGACGGCCTGCAACTTCTGTGAAGTCAACGAAGCGGCGGATCAGGTGATCTATTTTGGCCGGTGGCAGGCAGCAGGCGATCCGCGTTTGCCCGATCGGATACGGCTCTCGGAACAGGTGAGCCAGGAATTTTGCCGACTGGCGCGGGCCGGAGAACCGATCGTCAGCCACAGCGTCCAGTCCAACCCGCTCACTAACGGGGAGGCCAATGAACTGCTTGGGGTTCGCTCCTTTATTACCGTGCCATTTTATCAAAAGGGCGAGTGGAAATATCTCTTCTCAGTTCACGACCGGGTAGTCCGAACCTGGCGCGACGACGAAGTTGAGCTGGTGCGCGAAATTGCCAGCCCCCTCTTTCCCCGCCTGGAGCGGGCCCGCGCCGATCTGGAGATCCAAAAATTTGCAACTCTGGTCGAGAATAGCTCGGAATTTATTGGCCTTTGTGACCTCAACTGTGTGCCGCTCTACCTCAACCCGGCGGGTCGGCGCATGGTGGGGTTAGAGGATCAGCCCGCCAGCGAAGTCCTGATGAAGGACTACTTTTTCCCGGAAGATCAAGACTTTGCCATTGAGCAACTCCTGTCCCAGGTGCTGCAAACGGGACGAGTAGAAGCTGAAATTCGCTTCCGGCATCTCCAGACCGGTGAGACGCTCTGGATGATTCTCAGCGCCGTTTGCATCCGAGACGAGCAGGGCCAGCCGCTTGCCCTGGCGACGATCAGCCGCAACATCACCGACCGCAAACAGATTGAAGCGGCCCTGCGCCTGAGTGAAGAACAGCGTCGCCTCGCCCTAGAGCTGACCAATACGGCCAGCTGGGATTGGTACCTGGAAACCGGAGAGGTGATCTGGAGTGCCAATATGTTTGGGCTGCTGGGTCTGCCGCCCAGTTCGGAGCCCCTAACCTACGCAACCTGGCGCGCCTGTGTCCACCCGGAAGACCTGGCGCGCCAGGAATATGCCATTACCCTGCATCTGCAAAACCAGACAACCTATGTTGAAGAATACCGGGTGGTCTATCCCAACGGCCAGATTCACTGGCTGCTTAGCAAGGGGCAGGGAATTTATGACGCTGCGGGTCAGGCGGTGCGCATGGTGGGGATTGCGCTGGACATCAGCGAGCGCAAATTCCTGGAACAGGAGATCCTGCAAATCAACACCGAACTTGAGCTGCGGGTGAGAGCGCGAACCCAGGAACTGGAAGGGGCGATGCGGGCGGCTGAGACGGCCAGCCTTGCTAAGACGACGTTCATGTCTAACATCAGCCACGAACTCCGCACCCCGCTCAACGCGATTTTGGGGTTTAGCCAACTGCTCAGCTGCGATCCGGCTCTGGGTTCAGACCAGAGGGAGCAGCTCAATATCATCAACCGCAGCGGCGAGCACCTGCTGAAGCTGATCAACAGCATTCTGGAACTGTCGAGGATTGAGGCGGGACAGGCGAGCCTCAGCGTCACTGATGTGGATCTGGGGCAACTGCTGCAACATCTGAGAGAGCTGTTCCGGCTACAGGCAGCAGCGAAAGGGCTGCATCTGGTCATTCAGTCGGACGCTGGGGTGCCTCGCGTGGTGCGGATAGACGAAAGCAAGCTCCGTCAGGTGTTGATCAATCTCTTGGGTAACGCGATCAAATTCACCCAGGAGGGCCAGATCACCCTGCAAGTCCGCCTGGGAGAGCGGCCCCCAGAGAGCAGGGCTGCCAAAGCCCCCGCCTGTATCTTCCTCTATTTTGCCGTTCAGGATCAGGGACCGGGCATGGATGCTGAGGAGCAGGCGCTGCTGTTTCGCCCCTTTCAGCAGACCCGAGCAGGCCAGGCCGCTCAAGAAGGGACGGGTTTGGGGCTGGCAATTAGCCATGAACTCGTCCAGCTGATGGGCGGAGAGCTTTGCATCACCAGCGCCAGCGGCGAAGGCGCAACTTTCTCGTTCCAAATTCCCGTAGTGCCGGTTACGTCCCAAACCGTGGCCATCCCTCCGACCCAGCGCCAGGTGGTGGAACTGGCCCCAGACCAGCCTGAATATCGGGTGCTGGTAGCAGAAGACGATCTGGAAAACTGCGATTTTTTAGCGCAACTGTTGCGCTCAGCGGGATTCGAGGTGCAAACGGCTGAGAACGGTGAGGGGGCAGTAGCGATCTGGCAACAGTGGCGACCCCAGTTGATCTGGATGGATATGCAAATGCCAGGGGGCGATGGCTATGAGGCAACCCGCCAGATTCGGGCTTTGGAAGCAGCAGATCCCGATATAGGCCCACCCACCCCAATCATTGCCCTGACAGGCATCGCTCTAGAACATCAACGAGCTCTAATTCTCGCAGCAGGATGCACCGATCTGGTCTGCAAACCGGCAGCAATCGATACGCTGTTTGGCAAGATTAAGACATATCTGGGAGTACGCTATAGCTGCAGATATGAGAACGATTCAGGCTCGACCGAACCAATCGAACCAATCGAACCTCCTAAAGCCGTCCTGCTGGCCGAGCTGCAAACCAGGCCCGCCGTCTGGATCAGGCAATTAAATTTTGCGGCTCGCACTTTAGATGAAGTTTTGATTCTCCAGTTGCTCGAACAAATCCCGCCGTCCGAAAGCCTTCTGGCAGATACTTTGAAAGAGTGGCTCGCACAGTTTCAATTTGAGCAACTGATCGAGCTGACAACCGAGGCGAACCAGTGACCCAGATAAACCAGTGACCCAGATAAACCAGTGACCGAGGAACCGCCGTTTCTTCAATCGACGCAGCATTCGACGCAGCATTGACACAGGTTGGTATCTGGATCGACACAGGAGTTCGATTCAATAGATTTAGCTCAGATATTCTGCTTGTCCCATGACTGTGCTTGATCCAGACCCGATGACAGGTGAAGCCGTCCCGATTCGGCCCAATCTTTGTTTGCAGGTCTGTCATAGTCCTGGAACAGCTCCAGCCCTCGTATTTCTGCATGGCGGCCTGGGAAATCGCTACAACTGGCGTGCCCAATACCAGTTTGCCCAACAGCAGGGCTGGGAAGCGCTCACCTATGATCTGGCAGGCAATGGCCAATCGTCGCCCTACCGGCGCTACTCCATGGGACGACATGGCCGCGATCTGGCCCGACTGCTAAAGCGGTTTCAGATCCAAAAGCCCGTGTTGTGCTGCCACAGCTACGGCGTTCCGCTGGGGCTAGAATGGGCACAACGTCACCCGGTTAGCGGTTTGATTCTAATCTGCGGCGGCACCCACAATCTCGATCCCTGGTGGGAAGGGCCGCTGATGCGAGCCTTGATCTGGGGCGGGCGTCACCTGTTTCATTTACCTCAGGCCCAGCAGATCTCTCGACGGCTCACCAGCCTACACGAGCATGAGCAGATCGAGCAATTTTTTGCTGAGAGTCCGGTACCCACCGATCTACACCCCTACAAAGCTCTAGAGATCTTCTGGGGATACAACTTCTTTGAACGTCAGCGCAGCAGCGTCCGCGACATCCCGGCCCTAATCATCAGCGGCGGACGCGATATCACCTTCACAGACAGCATGGCCGCCGAATTGGCCTCCCACTTTCGACCCAGCCAAAGACTGCATATTCCCGAGGCAGGACATGTGGTGATGGCCGAATATCCGGAGTTAG
>JBJTUI010000191.1:0-11026 GCA_046080625.1 Elainella sp.
GCTGGCTCCGACGATCGGCCCGTCCGGCAACGCCTACGTCAGGCTGAGTGACGCTGATCCTGTTGAGGTCGAATCGCTCGAAGCGATCGGGATCTACTCGACCAGAAGAGCCACAGAGCGGCAGCAGCAATCTCCTACGCCTCAACCTGTGCGGGTGGCTACTGCTGGAGTAATCGACCTGGAAGACCTGCTTACCGAGGATTGCAGGGCAATTTTGGAGGGCACCGATACCGAGGGCGACCGGTCGGCCAGCCTGACTAAGCTAATTAAGGAAGCGGCGGGTTGGGCTAATTGGTGCGGCTCGCAGGGTTTCGGCGTCGGTGGTTCAGCCGAGGCGCTGGCAGCAGAAGCAGGGGAAGCGCTCGGTATTGACGGCGATCGGGTTGATCGGATTCTGAAGACGGTTGCGCTTGCGAGCTGCCAGCCAGCGGCCCAGATTCGGGGCGGCGACGAGTCTTGCTGGAAGAAGGTCAAGCGGCTTGATCGGGCAACATGGCAGCAGTTTGGGCCGAAGCAGCCAGCGCCTCAACTTCAAGCCGAAGCATTCAGCAGCGCAGACCCAGACGCGAAACCGTCAAAGCTTGCTGCTAATATCCGCAGGTTTGGGGCTGTTTTTGGCGATCGGCTGCGATTTAACCAGATAACAGGTTTTTACGAGTTTGACGGCAAGCAGACCACGGTAGAAGAACTTCAAATCACGCTGGCCCTGGATTTTGACCTTGACGCGCCGAGAAGCTTTGATCTGGTCGTGAAAGCAATCGCAAAACCGTATCACCCTGTTCGCGAGTACCTAGAAGGTTGCTATGCTCGCTACGGTGAGGAGACAATAAGTATATTAGAGGGAATAGCCGAGCGATACTTTGGAAACAATAAAGATATCGCTCAGACGCAGTTACGCAAGTGGTTGATTGGAGCAGCGCGGCGGGTTTTTGAACCGGGCACAAAGCTGGATAACGTCCTGATTTTGCACGGGAAGCAAGGTATTCAGAAGTCAAGCTTTTTCAGGGTTTTATCGAACGGCTGGTTCGACGACTCAATTGGCGCTGCCAACGATAAGGACGAGCGGTTAAAGCTGCACCGAAACTGGATCAGCGAGTGGGGCGAACTTGAGTCAGTCTTCCGGCGCAAAGATATTAGTGCGGTCAAGTCTTTTTTGACAACTCAGATCGATTACCTTCGGCCTCCCTACGAGAAGGAAACTATTGCAGTGCCTCGCTGGTCGGCGATTGTGGGCAGCACCAATCAAGACGAGTTCTTGGCAGACGCCACCGGCAACCGGCGCTTTTGGGTCGTTCCGGTCAAAAAGCGGATTGATCTGGAACTGCTGGAGCAAGAGCGCGATCAGATTTGGGCGGCGGCGGTGGCCCTGCATTTTCGAGGCGAGCCGCACTGGCTAGACCTCGAAGCCGAGGCGGCGGCGGCGACGGCGACGGCTGCTTACGAAAATTCAGATCCCTGGGAAGGCGCAATTTTAGACTATCTCGACGGCGCGGGCCGATCAGAGACGGCAGTAGAAGACCTGCTCAGTATCGTGCTCCAAATCGAGCTGAAAGACCTCGACCGAGGTAAGCAGATGCGTGTCGCTGATATCCTTAAGCGAGCGGACTGGACTCGGACAGACCGACGCGAAATTCGCAACGGAAAGCGGGTGCGGATCTGGGTACGGGTCGAAAATTGCGAGGCGGAACAGCCAGCGCCCCAACCAGATTTTGAGGTCGGCGATCGGGTAGAACTGCCAGACGGGCGAACTGGCGAGATTGTCGAGGCGAGTGAAAGTGGCTTTGCTGTCCAGAACGGTAAGCCTGAGCCGGAGCGCTTCGAGGTTGGGCAGCTCCGGCTAGCAGTCGGGACTGTGGTGCTGGATTTGCGGCGCGGCGAGCTGGGCCAGATTGCAGGTCACTATCCAGACGGCTACCGAGTTAACGGTGAAACCTGGAGCGAGGTGCTGGCTTTGTCAGAGTTTAAGGTCTGTCGGCCTGAACGCAGCCAAGCGGAGGGCTAAACCGTGAAGTGGCTGAACAAGCAGCAAGCGGCGGCCCTGATCGGCCTGTCGGCCCATACCTTGCGTCGATATAGAGAGCGGGGTGAATGGGTTGAGGGCGTCCACTACTCGAAGGTGGCACAAAATCACATAGTCTATAACGAACGCCTGATTCTCGACTGGGTAGCGAATCGCAGCAACCCAGCAGCGCATCAGCGGGCGATTGAGCAATATCTGATTGAGTTGTCAGCCAATGGCGAAACAGCGGCAACGGGCGGTAAGGAACAGCGTTCAGGTAAACGAGCGGGGTAATCAACTCCAACTCCGCTGGACTCATGCAGGGCGGCGGTATGCCCTCTCTATGGGCTTGAACAGCCCGCTGAACGTCCACAATGCTCGCAAGCTGGCTGCAACGATTCAGCAAGATATTCTGATCAGCCAGTTTGACTCAACCCTTGAAAAGTATCGGCCTGAACCAGAACCGGAGACTGAAACAGTCGAGGCAGTATCGACCGTTGAATTGTGGCAGCAGTTCATCGAAGCGCGGCGGGCCGATGGCACCAGCGGGCAAGCCATCAGCAGCCGCTACAAGCCGCTGCTCTCCAACCTGCAACGGTTCGGCAAAGACATCGATAGCGAGGCCACGGCCCGCAAGTTCATCGACCTACTACGCTCTCGCCAATCAGCCCGAATTGCTAACCAGAACCTGTCACTGTTGAGAGGTTTTGCTGATTGGGCCGTCGAGCTAGGGCAGATGCAGGCGAACCCATTCAAGGGCATCAAGCCCCTGAAGGAGCCCAGGGCCAAATCACAGACTCGCAAACCGTTCAGCCGCGATGAAGTGCAGCGCCTGCTGGCCACGGCCAAGACTCACCCGACAATCTACCAGTGGCATGACTTCATTATGGTGCTGCTCTACCTGGGACTGCGGCCCTCTGAGGCAATCGGGTTGAGGTGGCTTGACTTTGACCTGCAACGGCGTGAGGTGACAATCAGCGAGGCGCTGGCCCGTAGTGAGACTGGTTGCTCCAGTGGCTCGTCACGAGTCCGCAAAGATACCAAGACGGGCACAGCCAGAACTCTGACGCTGGCTCCGTCGCTGCTGGCCATGCTGGCCGGTCGGTTCGCTGCCACCCAACCTGAACCAGACGCCCTAGTGTTCACCACAACTACGGGCCAGCCGATTGATGATCGCAACTTCAGAAAACGAACCTGGCAGCCGCTCTGTGCTGCGGCAGGTGTGCCCTATCGTGTGCCCTACGCTTGCCGTCACACCCTACTCAGTCACGGCATCGAAGGCGGGATGACCTTGCAGCAAGCTGCCTACGTCGCGGGCCACGTTGACGGGCGGATGGTGATGCAGACCTATGGCCACATGATCAATCGTCCCAACCTACCCGACTGGCAAGATCCCAACCTTTGAGGTTGGGCAATAGGTTGGGCAGAGGTTGGGCAGCCCTCAAAACCTTATGGGGCAACGGTTATAAGGACTTTGCCCAACCTGCCCAACCTAAAAATGCTCCCAAACTTTTAACTTTTTTTGCTCCTACCAGATCCGGCTGCGGCAAAAAACGGCTGTGCCTTATCTGTGCCTTATCGAGTGGTACATTTGCTCAAAATATGCCCAGCTATGCCAAGCGAAGAAATTGGGCATAGCGCTGAAACTGGCGTCTGGCGGGCTGAAAGGCAATGGACACAACTGGACTCGAACCAGTGACCCCCACGATGTCAACGTGGTGCTCTAACCAACTGAGCTATGCGTCCATTTGTTCACGATTTCCTATCATAGGCTATGGAAGGTAGCTTCGGCAAGCAGAATTCTGGCTCCGACTTTGCTATCGGTTTTCCGGCCCGTTCTACAGAGCCCCAGACCTTAAATTCAGGAGATTCTGCGGCGGTAATCTACAGTTTTTGAATCAATTTCACGAAGCCGACCGGTAGAGGCCCGAGGTTAGCAGTTTTTTAGATCAATTGGCTTCTCACTTGTCGCATTCCCCAGAAAATTAGCCTGGTATCTACAGCTATTTGCGCAGCCACATCCGGCAACCGCTGGGCCAATAGCTCTTTCAGCAGAACTGCGTCGCCACCAGTAAGCAGGATTGAACTGGTCGGAAAGGCCTGCTGCCAGTTGGTGACAAAATCGATTAGGCCAGCCAACAGCGTATAGAGCACACCGCTCCAGATTGCCCCTGGCGTATCGCCAGACCAGCGGCGAGGCAGCACCGGAGGCGAATCAGCCAAATTGGGCAGCAGAGCGGTTTCGGAAAGCGAACGCAGCTGGAGCCGCAGACCTGGCAGAATTGCTCCCCCGACCAAATGGCCAGTAGCATCTGCACCCGTAAACGTCAGAGCCGTACCGGTATCGATCACTAGGCTGGGCAATCCGTAGACCGCCGCCGCTCCCACTACCGCCAAGGCCCGGTCGAGTCCCAGGGTTGGATAGAGTCCCGTGAGCGGCATATCGGCAAGCGAGATGGTATGAGCCGCCCGATAGGACTGCCAGAGTAGCGCCTGACGCGGCACCACCGAGGCCAGCCAGAGGGGACAGTCCGAGGGAACTCGGGAGCAGCCAGACAATCCAGGCGGATTAAAGTGCCCTTGCTCCAGACTTTGCAGCAGGTGCATCCCCGGCTCAGCCTCCAGATGCGGTTCATCCCAGCTTTGCCTGAGATCCTCACCCTCAAACCAGGCCCAGTGCAGGCGCGAGTTGCCGATCGTTAGGGCGAGCCAGGTGGGGGATGGGGAGGTGGGGGAGGTGGGAAGGTGGGGAGGTAGGGGATGAAGCTCGTCTGTGGGGTCTGGAGCAGGCAGGGCAGGATTCACCGGATCTCTACCAAATTCATGTTCATTACTCTCCCCCATCTCCCCCATCTCCCTAAATTCTTAAGCATAGTCTCAGACTTTCTCACCAATTCAGCCTTCATACTTTAAGAGGCTTGAAAATCATTAGGGATTAGATGGATCGCGTGCCGTCTCCTTCTTGCATGGGCATTGGCTTCGGACGGGAAATTTGTGGCGCCCTCGATATTGCTGGCTCACGGGAATGGCTCGTGACAAATGGCATTGGGGGCTATGCCTCCGGCACGGTGGCTGGGCTGCTGACAAGGCGCTACCACGGGCTGCTGATTGCGGCCCTGCGACCGCCTCTGGGCCGAACCCTGATGGCCACCAAGTTTGAAGAAATCGTCCACTACCATCAGCAGGTCTATCCCCTCAGTACCGACCGCTGGGCTAATAGTAGTGTTGATCCCCAGGGATATCGGTATATCGAGCATTTTGCGCTTCAGGGAACGGTGCCGACTTGGCGCTATGCCTGTGGCGATGCCCTGCTGGAAAAGCGGATCTGGATGCAGCAGGGAGCCAATACCACCTATGTGCATTACCATCTGCTGCGGGCCACTCAGCCCGTGGCAATGTTTGTCAAGGCGCTGGTCAACTACCGCGACCACCACGGCAGCGTCCGGAGCTGGGGTTGGCAGATGCAGGTCGAACGGGTGGCCCAGGGCGTCCAGGTGATTGCTACTCCGGAAGCCGTGCCGCTATATTTGCTCAGCGACCGGGCCGAGGCTCTGACCCTGCATGACTGGTACTACAACTTTGATCTAGCCCTGGAGCGCTATCGCGGCCTTAGCGACCGGGAAGACCATCTGCACAGCGCCACCTTTCACCTGATCCTCAACCCTGGCGAATCCGTCACTCTGGTGGCTAGCACCGAGGCCCAGGCCCATCTGAATGGGGAAATGGCCCTGAAGCAACGACAGACCTACGAGCAAAAGCTGCTCAACCTCTGGCGCATCAGCCGTCCCATTGGCAGCAGGGAATCACCTGGCTGGATCAATCAACTGGTGCTGGCTGCGGATCAGTTCGTTGTCAATCGCACCGTCACCCACACCGGCCTGGGCGAGTCGGTCCAGCAGGCCGAGGGCTCACCCAACCAAACAGCAGTTCTGGTGGGCAAAACGATCCTGGCGGGCTATCCCTGGTTTAGCGACTGGGGCCGCGATACGATGATTAGCCTGCCGGGGCTCACCCTCACTACCGGACGGCCCGAAATTGCTCGCCTGATTCTGCGCACCTTTGCCCAATATGTCGATCAGGGCATGTTGCCCAACCGCTTCCCGGATGCTGGTGAAACGCCGGAATACAACACGGTGGACGCCACCCTCTGGTATTTCGAGGCCGTGCAGCACTACTACAAAGCCACCCAGGACGACGACCTGCTGATGGAACTCTTTCCGGTGCTGGCCGAAATAGTCGATTGGCACTGTCGCGGCACTCGTTACAACATTCACCTCGATCCTGCCGATGGCCTGCTCTACGCTGGCGATAGCGGGCTACAGCTCACCTGGATGGATGCCAAGGTGGGCGACTGGGTCGTGACGCCCCGCACTGGCAAACCGATCGAGGTCAATGCCCTCTGGTATAATGCTCTGCGCACGATGGCCCGCTTTGCTCGGCTGTTGGGCAAGCCCCACCAGGAATATGAGGCGATTGCTGACCGGACGCTGGCCCGGTTTGACCGGTTCTGGAACGCCGAGGCAGGCTACTGCTATGACGTACTGGATACGACCACGGGGGCCGATCCGACCCTGCGGCCCAACCAGATCTTCGCCGTCTCCCTGCCAGAAAGTCCGCTCACCCCGGCCCAGCGACGAGGCGTGGTAGACAGCTGTGGTCAACATCTACTCACCTCCTATGGTCTGCGCTCCCTGGCTCCTGACCAGCCCGGCTACCAGGGAAACTATGGCGGCGATCCCCGCCAGCGCGACGGAGCCTATCACCAGGGCACGGTCTGGGGCTGGCTGCTGGGACCCTTTGCCCTGGCTCATCTGCGGGTCTATGGCGATCCGGCTCAGGCCCGTCAGCTGCTCGAACCGATGGCGGATCACCTGTCAGCCCACGGGCTGGGTAGCGCCAGCGAAATCTTTGATGGGGATGCTCCGATGACGCCTCGGGGCTGTCCGGCCCAGGCTTGGAGCGTGGCTGAACTGCTGCGGGCCTGGGTCGCCACAGAAAAATTAGCCGAAACCAAGCTGCCTGGCCCCTGAACCTAATTCTGAAACTAACTCTGGGACCAGCCCTGGGAGCAATTCTGGTTAGCTGAACGGGTCAGTAGCCTGCTAGCTGCCAGTCAATTAGCCGATCCCTGAAGCTAGCCGATCCCTGAAGCTCTGGGATGGCAATCCGACGGTTCCAGTCGCTAGGCCGCCCCTGCCAGAAAACCCCTGGCTTTAGAATTGGCATGGATCAAACAATCGACTCCAATTAGCCGATAGAATACAGTCTGTGAGAAGTCTGTGAGAAGCAGATTAAGTTACTTTGCGCTGCGCTTGTCCTGCTATAGGCTGGATCGTGAGCCGGAACCCGAGGAAAAACAGGATCATCTCGACTTCCTGCCCTGCTTCAGCCGCTGAGGCTCAGACTTGGCTGCAAAAGAGTTCAACCTCCGCTTTGCCTGTCCCTTGCCCTTAACTCCCTATTTGCTTGTGAAAATCTCTATTTTCCATACACCTGAGCTCGCACCTGCCGACTCACTGCCCACCTGTGCAATTGCCGTAGATGTGCTGCGGGCTACCACAACGATGGCTACTGCGCTGGCGGCGGGCGCTGAAGCGGTTCAAGTCTTCAGCAGCATGGAAGAACTGCTGCGGGTCAGTGAACAATGGCCTACAGAAAAGCGGCTGCGGGCCGGTGAGCGGGGCGGTGCCAAAGTTGCAGGCTGCGATCTGGGCAACTCACCGCTAGACTGCACGGCTGATGTGGTGGGAGGGCGACGGCTGTTTATCAGTACAACCAATGGCACCCGCTGCCTCTCTCGAATTCAGGAGGCCGAGACGGTGCTGACCGCAGCCCTGATCAACCGGGCCGCCGTGGTCAACTACCTGCTGAGCCAGCGCCCTGAAACCGTCTGGATCGTGGGTTCGGGCTGGGAGGGCAGCTTCTCCCTGGAAGATACGGTCTGCGCTGGCGCGATTGTACATCAGCTCAGCCAGCATCTGGCTGACGGCGGTCATCCCCTCGACAGTTTGGCCGACAACGACGAAGTCTACAGCGCTGTGGCGCTCTATAGCCAGTGGCAAAACAATCTGCTGGGGCTGCTGCAACATGCGAGCCACGGCCAGCGCCTGCTCCGGCTCGACTGCTTCGACGATCTGAAATATTGCGCCCAGACGGATGTGCTAGACGCCCTGCCCCGTCAGACCGAAGCGGGTGTGCTGAAACTGGCTAGTTGAGACGTCCTCATACAGCTTCACGGCTCCTCTAGGGACTCCCGAGACCGGGGGAAGACTTAACTTTTATTTAAGTAAGAGCCGACCTGAAACCGTGATGCGGCAACTGTTCTCGCGTACAAATCACCTGAGAACTATGTTACATTTATTGACAGTCATAAACTCTCCCGGAACTGTTGTTCATGTTTACTAAACAGGTAACTGATTCAAAAGCTTTTCAATGGTTCGAGGAGCGGTTAGAGATTCAAGCGATTGCTGACGATATCAGCAGCAAGTACGTTCCTCCCCACGTCAATATCTTCTACTGTCTGGGAGGAATTACTCTAACCTGCTTCATCATCCAGTTTGCCACTGGATTTGCCATGACCTTCTACTACAAGCCCACGGTAACTGAGGCCTTCAGTTCCGTGCAGTACCTCATGACGGACGTCAACTTCGGCTGGCTGATCCGCTCGATTCACCGCTGGTCTGCCAGCATGATGGTGCTGATGATGATTCTGCACGTCTTCCGCGTCTACCTCACGGGCGGCTTCAAAAAACCCCGCGAGCTGACCTGGGTGACTGGCGTCATTCTGGCCGTGATCACCGTTTCCTTCGGCGTCACCGGCTACTCGCTGCCCTGGGACCAAGTGGGCTACTGGGCCGTCAAAATTGTATCCGGCGTGCCTGAAGCTATCCCCGTTGTTGGTTCTACAATGGTGGAACTGATCCGGGGCGGCCAAAGTGTGGGTCAACCCACCCTGACTCGCTTCTACAGCCTGCACACGTTTGTGTTGCCCTGGCTGATCGCGGTGTTCATGCTGCTCCACTTCCTGATGATTCGGAAGCAAGGGATCTCTGGCCCGTTGTAGGTTTTATTGCAGGTCTACAGGTATGGGGCTACTTCAACTCTAGTCCTGACCTTTTTAGATTTGCCGATTGAGCTCCTATTTCTACCGCTCTTTTGCATCCTCTCATTTCTCGATTTCTTAAGGAGAGCACTCCGTCATGGCAACAGTTAAAAAGCCGGATCTGGCCGATCCAGTTTTACGCGAAAAGCTGAAAAAGGGCATGGGTCACAACTACTACGGTGAGCCCGCTTGGCCCAACGACCTCCTCTACATCTTCCCGGTGGTAATCCTGGGGACGATTGCCTGCTGCGTTTCGCTGGCAGTGCTTGACCCCGCCATGATTGGCGAACCGGGCAATCCCTTCGCCACGCCGCTGGAAATTCTGCCCGAGTGGTATCTCTACCCCACTTTCCAGATCCTGCGGATTCTGCCCAACAAACTGCTGGGTGTAGCCTGTCAGGCTGCGATTCCCTTGGGCCTGATGCTGATTCCGTTTATCGAAAGCGTCAACAAGTTCCAGAATCCTTTCCGCCGTCCGGTAGCAATGGCCTTCTTCCTGTTTGGCACTGCCGCTACCCTCTGGCTGGGAATTGGCGCCACCTTCCCGATTGACAAATCCCTGACCCTGGGCCTGTTCTAGGTGGGTTAAAGCTCCATTAGAGTTAGCTAAAACTGCGACGCCTGTCCGAATAACTGAGAGCCCAATGAGATTAAATCTCTGGGTTTCAGCGGTTTAGACAGGCGTTTTGCTGATTTGCTGAAGCACCCTCGGGCTAGGGGGGTGTGGGGCTTGTCCCTTACCCCTAACTTACCCCTAATTGATCCTGGGTTTAGTCGATCTCAATTGTGCTGGGTCGGCCATTGCCGCTGGTCTGGGTGTCACTCGACTGGGATTTTTGGGCCTGGGCCGCCAGCTTCGCCTCATAGAATTGCAACGCTACAAACCCAAGCGAATAGAGCAGGGCCGCATTGGTGGCGACGCCAATTCCTGCCCCCACCAGCGGAATCACTTCTAAAAAGCTGGTGCCAGCCTTGAACATGCCGCCGCCACCCACCGATAGCCCCCAGAGGGCCAGCACCTCACCCCGGCGCGTCGGCTCATGCACCGAAAACCCGTGCAGAGCCGCAATCCGGTAGACCATTTCGGCCTGGAGAGCCGTGACAGCCGCCACGTCAACTGCAAACAGCGACAGGGCAAAGGGCGGCAGAATATTTGTCACCAGACCCACCCCAGCCGCTTTCATCACCGTGTCGTTAATGATTCTCTGAGCCAGCTGGTTGATCGTTTCGGTCGGATATTGCTGCCGCAGTTCGGCCACGTCCTGCTCGGCTTTGGCGATATCTACCTGGCCCAGAGCTGCCATCAGCCACCTCACGCCCGGCACCTGGGTGGCAGATCTAACCAGCGGATTTTCAGCAATCGGCGTCACGATCTGACCCACCGTTTCCGTGCCGCGCTCCAGCAGCTCTTGCAAAGCCGGGACAAGCGATTGGTTGGCTCCCGCTGAAAGACTGGTGATCAAGTCAGTGAGCTGCTCTAGGGGAGATTTTTCAGTTGACATGGCAGGAAATAGCAATTGATTTCTAAGAATAGCAGAGCCTACTGCAGCTGACTGTAGCTGAAATCCACACCTCAACCGGTCTATCTTTGGGCTGTTCCTATCTAGCGATCAAGTGGCAATTGTTCTATTAACCACCTAATTTTTCAGGCTAAATCCAATTCCTTTTTGCTGCAAATCATCGGTCAAACCACCGCGAATTCATACTAGGATCAAGAACCGTTGGGCGTTTTAATTTGGCGCAGATTCAAACCGGTATAACACCATGACGGCAATTAACCAGGACAATCAACAGGGCAATCAACAGGACGATAAAACAGTCGTTCGCGAATATTTCAATGCTACCGGGTTCGACCGCTGGCGGCGGATCTACGGCGATGGCGAAGTCAACAAGGTGCAGCTCGACATTCGGGTGGGCCACCAGCA
>JBJTUI010000192.1:0-2657 GCA_046080625.1 Elainella sp.
GGAACTAATGGCTTAGCTGACCCAATCCTGCATGGCACTGCTCCAACGCTTTGCTCAACAATTCTCATCATTCTCCCGCAACCGAGCGCTAAAAGCCACTCCTCGCAATACTTATACGCACTTCTGCGTAATGTAGAGCCCCTAATTGGGGGTAGACCAGAGGTCGTGCGAAGCAGGGCCGGGAATGGGGGCTAGAAATTACTAGCAGGCGGCCAAAGTGCAATCAGTCATCCGGAAATTGCCAGCAGGCGCTAGTCATCCGGAAATTGCCAGCAGGCAATATACTCCACCCGAGTGCTGCCGCAGTCGCAGGGAACTTCCGAGGAGGCGATCCATTCCCGGTCGCACTGGCGACAGTGACACCAGATATTGTGGCGGTTGGCCTCTTCCAGGGCGAGCTGCCATTGTTGCAGTTCAGCGGGGCTGAGCTGGGGGTCAGGCGGGTTGAAGGAAGTCATAGGCTGGCTTACAGGGGAAAGGTTCTGGAAAAGTTTGGGACAGGGCTGAGATCCCCGTGAAATGCGAAGAGGGAGAAAACAGCAGACGTTTGATCCCCAAATTCAGATCTTCTTTCTTTTGACACTTGCCAACTGCTACCAGCCATCGGACACTGATGGTGGGAGTTGTACTGCTTGTTAAGCGCCAGTTAAGAGGGAACTAGTGAAGAGGGCACTGTGAAAAACGTACTGTCAATTATCTTAGGCGGGGGAGCTGGCACCCGACTCTACCCGTTGACCAAGCTGAGAGCAAAGCCCGCCGTGCCGATTGCGGGCAAATACCGGCTGATCGACATTCCGGTGAGCAACTGCATCAACTCGGACATTTTCAAAATCTATGTTCTAACCCAGTTCAACTCGGCCTCGTTGAACCGGCATATCTCGCGAGCCTACAATTTTTCGAGTTTTAATGAGGGGTTTGTCGAAATTCTGGCAGCCCAGCAGACGCCGGAAAACCCTAACTGGTTTCAGGGCACTGCCGACGCCGTCCGGCAATATCTCTGGTTGTTTCAAGACAACGATATCTCCGAATATCTAATTTTGTCTGGCGACCACCTCTACCGCATGGACTACAAGCAGTTTGTGCAGCGGCACCGTGACACCAACGCCGACATCACGATTTCGGTAGTGCCAATGGACGAGGAGCGGGCCTCGGATTTTGGCCTGATCAAGACCGATGAGCAAGGACGGATTATTTCTTTTATTGAGAAGCCCAAGGGCGAAGCCCTGAAGCAGGCGCAGGTAGACACAACAGCGCTGGGGCTGACCCCCGAAGCGGCACGCCAGAATCCCTACATTGCCTCCATGGGCATTTATGTGTTCAAGGCCGAGGTGCTGACTGAGCTGCTAAAGCAGTCGCCCGATCAGACCGATTTTGGTAAGGAAATTATTCCAGCCGCCGCCCAGACCCACAATGTTCAGGCCTATCTGTTTGATGGCTACTGGGAAGACATTGGAACCATCAAAGCCTTCTATGAAGCAAATCTGGCCCTGACCCAGCAGCCCCAGCCCGCCTTCAGCTTCTATGACGAGCAGGCTCCGATCTACACGCGCGGTCGATCGCTGCCGCCCACCAAGCTGCTGAACTGCACGATCACCGATTCGATGATTGGTGACGGCTGTATCCTCAAGGATTGCCAGATTCACCATTCGGTTTTGGGCATTCGCTCCCGCATTGAGTCGGGCTGCACGATTCAGGACACCCTGATCATGGGGGCTGACTACTACCAGCCCTTTTCCGAGCGCCAGACCAACTGTAAGGAAACCCAAATTCCGCTAGGGATTGGAGCTAATACAACGGTTCGGGGCGCAATTATCGACAAGAACGCTCGGATCGGCTGCGATGTGCAGATTATTAACAAAGATCGCGTACAGGAGGCTGAGCGGGAAGACCTGGGCTTCTACATTCGCAGCGGCATCATTGTAATTGCCAAAAACTCCACGATTCCCGACGGCATGATCATCTAGTCCAGCCTGCTATGGCGGTTCTGGTGCTGTTGATTGGCGTTCCGGGCAGCGGCAAATCTACCGTGGCGACCCGGTTTCATAGCCTGGGCTATCCCGTGATTTCAACTGACCAGATTCGCGCCCAGCTGTTTGGCGATCCGGCAGTGCAGGGGGCCTGGCCGTTGATCTGGCAGCAGGTCGAGCAGCAGTTCCAGCAGGCAGCCCAGAGCGAACTGGCTCTGTATGATGCTACTAATGCCAGACGCAGAGGGCGGCGTGAGGTGATTCGTTTGGCGCGTCAAACCGGGTTCGGCAGGGTCTGTGGCCTCTGGCTGAATCCGCCTTTGGACCTCTGTTTAGAGCGCAACTGTCAGCGGTCGCGGCAGGTGCCGGAAGCGGTGATCCGGCGGATGTATCAGCAAATTCGCACCAGCCCACCAATGTTGCGTCACCGGCAACCCCAGAAATTCGGTTTCCAGTACGGGAATCGCGCCACCAGATCGGTCAGAACCGAACCTCGAATTCGGCAATTCTTGGTAGCGTTAAGGGTAGGTTATATTAACTTTCTAGAGGAATTGGGTTGATGGCAACAACCGACTTTAAAGATTATTACGCCTCCCTGGGAGTCAGCAAATCTGCCACTGCTGACCAGATTAAGCAAGCGTTTCGCAAGCTAGCGCGTAAATATCACCCGGATGTGAACCCAGGCGACAA
>JBJTUI010000193.1:0-7393 GCA_046080625.1 Elainella sp.
TTTCTGACTTCGGCAGGCGCAGCGCTGTAGCGCGTCCGGTAGCTGCTGACGGCATCGTTGTAGCTGCGGCCATAGCCACCGTAGCCGGTCAGAACGGTGCCGGGGGTATAGACGGGCGGAATGTAGTAGTGGGGCGTGAACAGCAGGCTACCAATCGCCTGACCTGCCAGCGCTCCGGCAAACGGCGTCCAGAAGTTGGACTCGCGCCGTACAACGACAGTTTCCTGCTGACCCGTCTGGGGATTAGTCTGATTTTCGGTGACGTTATGGACGTACTCAATCCGAAAATCTTCGGTCAGGTAGAACACTGGCTGGCTGTTTTCCACCTTCAGATAGGACTTCTGGCCCGCTTGGATCTCGGCATCCGTCAGGCGCGCCATTTGCAGGTTAGGAGTGCGGTAAACGGGTGGCGTCCCGGCTGGCGTGTTCAGCAACATCAGCTCATACTCACCCGTGCCATCGTCATAGGTGGCCTGCTGCACCGGATAGCTGCCGTCCTGGATGGCCGTGGGTGCGGCTACGGGAGCCTCTGTCTGGGCCGCAGGGCTGCTAGACACAGGCGCATTGGAAGAAGACTCAATCCCGCCGCAGGCCAGCGTTGTCACCGTCAGGCTCAGGGCCATCGTAGCCACTAAAAATTTGCGAATCATAGATCGATAGAAGCGATTCATAGGTTGGGGTCAGGATTGAAGTAAAACAGCAATAGGGGCTCAAAAAGCAGTTGAAACAGGCTGAATTAAGCCAGGAGCTAGAGCGGAATCAGCTCCGGGAAGTTGAGAATCAGCTGTTCAGAGGTCAGCACATCGCCCAGCTCAGCCGGAGAGAAATGCAGCTGGACTGCTCGCAGGCGGCTGTCATGATCCAAATTCATGATCGCCTTCAGCCCGGCCTTGAGGGCAGCGATGTCAGCTAAATCAGTCTCCAGGGCCGGAACTTCACCTTCGTAGGCCAGGGTCAGGATCACCACCAGATTTTGGGTCACGGGCAGGGAGAGCAGATCGTCGTCGCTGGGTTCGGCTGGCATTTCAACGCCATAGCGCTGGGCCGAATCGGTAAACAGCTCGGCCACATAGTCGCCCGCGTCGCCCTCATTCCAGAACACGTCGCCTTCATTGGCCGCCGACTGCCAGTAGAGGTCGTAGTGCAGCAGGCTTTGGCAGACCTGCACCAGCCCGGCCCCCAGGGTCGGCAAATCTCCTTCTGCCTCAATCGCATCCCGGCCCACTTGGTTGAGCACGCCCAGCAGGGGCGCAACTTCGTTTCCGGCCAGATGCACAAATATCCGACAGACGGCAAATCGGGTTTTGCCGCTCATGCGATTCAGGCGATCTCGCCAATCTGCCATTTCGGCTCTCCTATTTGACTCCCTAATTAGCAGCTCCTGATTGGGCGGCCCCTGAGTGGATTCCGCCAGACAAACAACAGATTCGCTGATACCGCTGGTTGAATGACAGATCACTCAATCGGGCGGCCATTCAAATTCTGACAGGTGAGGTCACTTTTACTCTAGTCCCAGCTGCGCTGAATTACTTCTATCTCTGGTGTACTGGATCGGACGGAACTCTGAAAATTGCGGATTTCCGCCTTGACCGCCACCGGTTCAACCTAGTCCTGGGCCAGATGCAGGCAGGATTCAATCGGGCTAGGTTTCCAGAGCCATGCAGCCCACCACCCGATTGCGCCCCTGAGCTTTGGCTTGCAGCAAGCGCTGGTCGGCCCGGTGCAGCAGGGTCATGCCCTTGGCATCGTCTTCCGGGCGCAGGGTAGCCGTCCCGGCGCTGATCGTCACGGTTAGGTCTAGCGTGTCGTCGATCGAAAAGGGCTGCTCGCTGACCAGCTGGCAGAGACGTGAGGCGATTTGCAGAGCCTCCAGCTGGTCGGTGTTGCTGAGGATAATTACAAACTCTTCGCCGCCATAGCGAAAGGGGGTATCGTAGATTCGCAGGTTGTGGCGCAGCCGGGCAGACAGAAATTTCAACACCTGATCGCCGGTCAAATGCCCATAGGTGTCGTTAATCGACTTGAAGAAATCGACATCCAGCATCATCAGGCTGAGCGGTACGGCCCGAGTGCGGGCGTTCTGGATCTGGCGCGGCAGTTCCCACTCAAAGGCCCGTCGGTTGTTGAGCGAGGTGAGCGGATCGGACAGGGCAATCGCCGAAAGCACATCGTTGGTGCGCATCAGCTCCCGGTGTGTCTGGATCTGCCTCAGACCGGTTTGCAGCTGGGCCTGAAACAGCCGGGTCAGGGCATCCGACTGGGTGCCTTGGAAATTCTGCTGGGGATCAGATGGCTCGGCAGACTGGGGCAACGTCAGCACCACATCAGCCCCGGCCTCCAAAATCGCCGTGTGCAGTTCGAGGCGCTGGATGGCCTCCAGGGATTGCTCCCGATCGTCCACTGCCATGCAGTAGATCCAGGCCAGGCAGCTCTGGGCCTTGACCTGCTGACAAAGCTCTAGGCTATAGGTTTGGCTGGCCTGAATCAGCAGTAAATCAGGTTGCTGAGCCAAAATCAGCGGCATCGCTTCAAACGGGTCCGCTACATGCTCAACGGCAACGCTATTTGGAAATTGAATCAAGGTCAGAAGCGCATCGCGGAATCGCGAGTCTCCAATCAGGAGAATTGAAGCATCCATCAATGTTTCGAAAACTACTCTTCGAGTAGCCCAATCGTAATTCTAAGAGCCCAGGTACCTTATCACAGTACCCAAACTCCGATAGGCCAGTTGCTAAGCACCTGAACTGGCTGAATTTGATCAGTTCTCCCATTCGTTGTCTCAATTATGGCCACTGCGGCAGGCCAGCGCCAAGCGCCATTTGGCTGACTGGGAGGGGAGTGGGGAGGTGGGGGGATGGGGAGATGGGGAGATGGGGGAGGAGTACAAAATTACATAAGGGTTTAGGCAAGGCTGAATCTGTAAGTTTGTCCCTATCGCTTCGTAACTCAGGCCGCCCGTGAACGGTGGGCTAATCAAATAAGCACACTAAAGGGTGCTGAAAGTATAGATTCGCGAGGCTACAGGATTTCAATTCACAAACTTGCTTCCAGGCTCTACCCCTGTCTGAGCAGCTTGTTAGCCTTCAGCGGCCACCTTCAGCGGCAAGAATCTATACAAAATGATTCGAAATTTCTGAGACGCACTGTTCCCAAAGATTTGAAAGTAGGTGACAAGTCGCGGACTCACCCATAGAAGAAATACAGACCCCCAGATTCCTCTAGAGCAGCAACAGGTCCACCTCCCCACCTCCCCATCGCCCCCACCTCCCCACCTCCCCACTTCCCTATCTCCCAAAAACTCCCCTGCAACTTTGTCGAATCTGGCAACATGAATGAGAATAGAAAACAGATCTTTTGGTTAAGCGCCTCATGTCCAGTCCTCTGAGCGGTTCTCAAATTCGCCAAACTTTCCTTGATTTCTATGCCGCAAAAGGGCACCAGATTTTGCCGAGCGCCTCGCTGGTGCCGGAAGACCCGACCGTGCTGCTGACGATTGCGGGGATGCTGCCCTTCAAGCCGATTTTCCTGGGACAGCGGCAGGCCGAGTTTGCCCGAGCTACCACGTCGCAGAAATGCATTCGCACCAACGATATCGAGAACGTGGGCCGGACGGCGCGCCACCATACGTTTTTCGAGATGCTGGGCAACTTCAGCTTCGGCGACTACTTCAAAAAAGAGGCGATTGCCTGGGCCTGGGAGCTTTCGACCGAGGTGTTTGGCCTGCCCCCAGAGCGGCTGGTAGTGAGCGTGTTTCGCGAGGACGACGAGGCGTTTGCGATCTGGCGCGACCAGATTGGCATTCCGGCTCACCGGATTCAGCGGATGGACGAGAAAGATAATTTTTGGCAGTCTGGTCCCACCGGCCCCTGCGGCCCCTGCTCTGAGATCTACTACGACTTTCACCCGGAGCGGGGCGACGAGATCGACCTGGAAGATGACACCCGGTTCATCGAGTTCTACAACCTGGTGTTCATGCAGTATAACCAGGACGCTAACGGCAAGCTGACGCCCTTGCAGGCCCAGAATATCGACACCGGCCTGGGTCTGGAGCGGATGGCCCAGATCCTGCAAAAGGTGCCGAACAACTACGAAACCGATCTGATTCTGCCAATTATCAAAACGGCGGCGGAAATTGCCGGACTCGACTACGCTAAGGCCGACGAGCCGACTAAGGTATCGCTGAAGGTGATTGGCGATCATGTGCGGGCCGTGGTGCATATGATCGCCGACGGGATCACGCCCTCCAACGAAGGCCGGGGCTACGTGCTGCGGCGGTTGATCCGCAGGGTGGTGCGACATGGGCGACTGATCGGCATCCAGCGCGAATTCACGCCCGAGGTGGCCGAGACGGCGATTGCCCTGTCGGAGGTGCCCTACCCCAACGTGCGGCTGCGCGACCAGTCAATCAAGGCCAGCCTGCAATTGGAAGAAGCTAAGTTCCGGGAAACCCTGGATCGGGGCGAAAAGCTCCTGGCCGAGCTGATGGAACGCTTGCCCCAGGGCGGCGAAATCAGCGGCAGCGACGCCTTCAAACTCTACGATACCTTTGGCTTCCCGCTGGAGCTGACCCAGGAAATCGCCGAGGAGCAGGGCTTGCGGGTAGACGTGCCGGGATTTGAATCCGCCATGCAGGAACAGCGCGACCGCTCCCGCGACGCCCACGAGACGATTGATTTAACGGCCCAGGGCAGCCTCGATACGCTGGCCGAATCGCTCCACGAAACCGAATTTTTGGGCTACAGCCAGTTTGCCAGCGAGGCCCAGGTGGCGGTGCTGATGGTGGGCGGTCAGCCGGTCGAGAGCGCCAGCGCGGGCGATCAGGTGCAGATTGTGCTGGATCGGACGCCGTTCTACGCCGAGTCGGGCGGCCAAATTGGCGACCAGGGCTATCTGTCGGGTGATGGCCTGCTAGTGCGGATCGAGGATGTCCAGAAGGGCGGCAGTCTGTTTGTCCATTCCGGCAAGATCGAGCGCGGTACGCTGCATCCCGGCGATCGGGTAACGGCCCAGATCGATCTGGCCTGTCGTCGTCGCGCCCAGGCCAACCACACGGCGACCCATTTGCTGCAAGCCGCCCTGAAGCAGATCGTGGATGAAAACATTGCCCAGGCTGGCTCGCTGGTTGCCTTTGACCGCCTCCGGTTCGACTTCAACCTGCCCCGCCCCGTCACAGCCGACGAATTGCAGCAGATCGAAACCCAGATCAACAGCTGGATCGCCGAGGCCCACCAGGGCGAGATTGCCATCCTGCCAATTGCCGAAGCCAAACAGCGCGGTGCGATTGCCATGTTTGGCGAAAAGTACGGTGACGAAGTGCGGGTAATCGACTTCCCCGGCGTCTCGATGGAGCTGTGCGGCGGCACCCACGTCAACAACACGGCGGAAATCGGCCTGTTCAAGATTATTTCTGAGTCGGGCGTCGCCTCCGGGATTCGCCGGATTGAGGCTGTGGCTGGCCCCGCCGTACTGGAGTACCTCAATCTGCGGGATCGGGTAGTGCGCGACCTCAGCGACCGGTTCAAGGTGAAGCCCGAGGAGCTGACCGACCGGGTGACGGCCCTGCAAACCGAGCTGAAGACTACCCAGAAGCAGCTGGATGGCCTCAAGTCGGAGCTGGCTCTAGCTAAATCAGATCAGCTGTTGAACCAGGTCGAACCGGTGGGGGACTTCAAAATTCTGGTGGCCGAACTGTCTGGCGTGGATGCCGAATCGCTCAAAACTGCCGCTGAACAACTGCTGCAAAAGCTGGGTGAAGGTGCTGTGGTTTTAGGTTCAGTCCCAGAGCCAGAGAAAGTCAGCCTCGTCGCGGCCTTCAGCAAATCGGTAAACGAAAAAGGACTCCAGGCCGGTAAATTTGTCGGCGCAATTGCCAAACTCTGCGGCGGCGGCGGCGGCGGTAGACCCAACCTAGCCCAGGCGGGCGGACGCGATGCCAGCCAGCTCCCCAAAGCGCTGGAGACGGCGAGACAGGAGCTGCGGACGGGGTTGGGCTAGGGGGTGAGGGGGTGAGGAGATGGGGAGGTGGGGAGTGAATGCCTTTCCGGTAGAAGCGAGAAAAAGGCAAAAATGAAGCTTAACCAGACCCGTTTCGGGCTTTGACAAGGCGGCGCGAACACCCCCTATCCCCTCACCTCCTCATCCCCCCAGCCCCCAGCCCCTCCCCAAACTCCCGCATCAGCTCTCGCCAAAACTCGCTCGGCTTTTCGCTGGGGAAATAATCCTTGATGGCGCGGTAGGCGTTCTGGGATAGCTCGTCGCGCAGCTCGGGGGCTTCGATCTCTAGCAAACAGCGGGCCGCTGCCTCGGGCGTTTCGGCGATCATGGCGGTCTGGCGGTGCTCCATGCAGAAGTTAGCTCCGCTGGCGCTGCGGCCTACGACCACGATACCGGAGGCCATCGATTCCTGGGGCGGCAGGGCGCAGCCCTCCACAACCGCCGAGGCCAGAAACACCTGGGGCCGCCGGAATGCCTGGGCGAGCTGGTGGATCGAGAGGCCGTCGATCCGCTCAAACCGCCAGTAGCTGCCGCCCATTTCCTGGTAGAGCCGCTCGGTGGCAGTGATGAATTCTGGGTTTTTGCGGGGAAAGGCAAAAATCAGGCCCGGCTCGCGCTCGGCCTGGGGAATGAACGGAAACTGCTGGTTGTCGATGATGTTGGGGACGATCGGGATGGGTTTGTCGGGGCCGTAGGCTTGGCGGCAGACTTCTAGCATGAAGGGCGAGTCAGTCCAGAGCCGGACGCGCTCGGCGGCGAAGTCGAAGTTGCGTTTGACAAACAGGGGCGACTGGAGATAGGCAATCACTGGCCCGGCCACATCGTCGATCAGGTCGGTCATCAGGTCGGGGATGATGCAGACATCGGTGGGGCGACGATCTTGCCAGCGAATCACCGGCAGATTGGCAACGCCTAAATCACCGTAGGTATCTCTGCCGCTCATGGTAGCCAGAACCGCATCGGCTCCGCAGGCTCGGGCGACAGCACAGTGGCGCATCAGATTCAGCGTTCCGCCATAGACCTGATTTAGCCGAAAGAAGCGGCGACGCAGCAGGTTATCTACTGTATACAGCCGCAGCCGCAAGAAAGTTCTTTGAAACTGCCACCAGCTTTGCCGAGTCTCATAATCCGCAACCAAAAAAACAAACCGCATGGCGCATTCTGTAATAGGGATCCACCTGAGAAATTTGCTGATTCAACTGGAGAAGCTGCCTAGAAATAGTCCACTAGCTAACCTGCCAAGCTATGTGAAAGTATCGAAGGGTTATTGTCAAATCTGGTGTATGAAGAAGAATTAAGCAGCGTTTTTGGTCGTGGAGCGAACGAGGTCAGTGATTGCGATACCATCCTGAAATTTGACTCCTTCAATCACCTGAGCTAGGCGATTAAATCCGCGAAT
>JBJTUI010000194.1:0-23593 GCA_046080625.1 Elainella sp.
AGGCATAATGCGTCTTTAAAAGTAATCCAGCCCGCCTACTTAATTTTTTGAGGGTTCTCTATATCATCGTGAATCCGGCTCTCGATTCCGTTTCGGATCGGCCTACAGGGGGGCAAAGCCTACAGGGGCGCAAAAACCGGATTCTGGGTGAGAAGCGCTAAACCGAAATCAGCTTTTGTTTCAGCCAGATCTCTTCCTTAGCATGCAGGTAGCGCGGGTCCGGCTGAAGCGCGATCGCCCGGTCGTAGGATTCTAAGGCGTTGCCGTAGGCCATGATTTCGGCCAGCAGCAGACCCCGATTGAACCAGGCTTGGTGATAGTCGGGGCGAATTGCCACGGCCCTGTCATAGGCAGCCAGCGCTTCGGCATAGCGCTTCAGGCCACAAAGAGCGTTGGCTCGATTGTTCCAGGCTTGACAATAGGTTGGATCTAGCGCAATGGCTTGATCAAAGGCGGAGATGGCTTCGGTAAAGCGCTCGGCTTCGCAGTGGGCACAGCCCTGCCCATCCCAAAACTCTGGCCGCTCTGGATTCTGATCTAGGTTCGTCATATTTCTGTCCTCTGCTTGACTCCTCTTCCAGGAGGTATTAGTCCATTCTGAATGGACTTTTCTGTGACCAACAGAGGAGATTTCTCGGTGAATTAGGGCGGTATTCGCGAAGTAAGGCTCCCGGCAAACGCTTCAGAGGGAGATGGAAGATATTTCAGCTGAGGCATTTAAACTGCAAAAGCTGCCTCCCAGGGAGACAGCTCCTATTTCTACTATTGCTCTGTATACTGCTCTGCACCGTTGCTTTGCGCTATTGCCCTGAGCCGTGACAAAGTCTCAGTCCAGGAGTTTGCGAATTCAACCTATTGTGATTACAGATGTGACTACAGTGTGCCAGAGGCGTGGTTAACAGTTCTCTGTGAGCTGTGACCCGCTGTTGCTAATAAGCTGAATTTTTAGCCAATCGTGTAGGCCGACTGGAGTGCCCAGATGATCAGGCCCGCAATCGCGCCCAAGATTAGCAGTCCCGAGATTGCGACAATCGGCAAGCTGTCAGCGTCGCTGAATTTCATGATGCCGCGATTTAGATCAGTCATGAGCTTACATCCCCTTCGGTTTAGGTCTTGTTCGGTTTAAGTCTTGTTCAACAGGTGGCAGGATAGTCACATCCTAGCCATGCCAATTTTAGCGATGATTTTCAGCAAACAAAAGTGAGGAAGCATACTTTGAGGTTTTTTTCAAGAATCTCTTCAGAATTACTCGACCGGAGGGCCAAACTTGGGTCGTTGATAATCCCAGTTCAGGCAATCAACCTGTATCATCCAGAGGGTTACACCCAGTCTCTGAAGCTAAATTTCTAGCAGCGGGCTTCTGGTGGCAATCTTGAGCCTAAGTAGCTGGGCTTGATTAAATTGAAGATGGTTTTAGGGGAGTACAGAGGGCTTGCCCTCTGTTGGGGGCGTAGCCCCCAAACCCCTACCATCCGATAAATATTTGTACCTACCTACTTAAATTGTTTGGATGATGTTACCCATGCAGCCTGGAATTTCTAAATCAAAACTCGGCTGGCTGTCCTGGCTGGTCGGCTGTTTGGCCGCCGCCTGTTGGGGCATCTCAACCGTGATTACCAAAAGCGTGCTGGACGAAATTGCGCCCCTGCCGCTGCTGACTGTTCAGCTTTTGTGCAGCAACCTACTGCTTTGGGCCGCCGTGGGTTGGGGCGTTAAACACAATCAAATCGAGCTGCCTCCGAGTCGAACCGCGATCAGGCTGGCCCTGCCCGGTCTACTTCAGCCGGGGCTGTCGTTTGCCGCTGCTGTGGCTGGATTGGCCCTGACTACGGCCAGCGTCGAGGCGCTGATCTGGTCGCTGGAAACGGTGTTTATCATCGGGTTGGCCTGGCTGCTGCTGCGAGAGCAGGTCGGGCTGGGCCTGCTGGGGCTGTCGCTGCTGGGCGTGCTGGGGGTGGGCTTGGTGACGGCCACTGGCGATACGACGCTGGCTGGCCCCTATGCCTGGATTGGCAACGGGCTGATTTTGCTGGGCACCTTCTGTGCCGCCCTCTACACTGTGCTGGTACGTTCCAGCCTCCAGGCCGCCGAGCCACTGCTGTTGACGGCCCTGAATCAGTTGATGGGTCTGCTTTTGGTTCTGGCCATGCTGGGGCTGAGTTCACCCTGGCTGAAGCCACAGTTTGACTGGAGTGGGCAGACCTGGAGCTTGGCCGCCCTCTCAGGGTTAATGCTGCACGCCTTGCCCTTCTGGGCCTTCAACTGGGTGTTGAAGCGGGTACCGGCCAGCCTTGCCGCCTTTTTTCTGATGCTCATCCCCCTGTTTACGCTCAGCGGTGCCTTTCTGTTTCTACACGAGCGGTTCACCGTAAGCCAATGGCTGGGAACGGGAATCATCTTAGCAGCAATGGCTGGAGTGGCTCGTCTTGAAGGCTCGTCTTGAGGGCTCGTCTGGGACCGCTACTCACAGCCAGTAGGCCGAGTAATCGGCGAGGAATTGTGGGGAATCGTGATGAATTATGGCTGGGTTGGAATCGGCGGAGTTGGGCTGGCGCTGTTGGCGACCATGTTGATAGGGCTGGAGCTAGGTCTGCGCTGGCGGTTTGGCTTCGGCAAGCCCCTGCTCTATCTGGCCGATCCGCAAATTGGCTATTTGATTGCTCCCAATCAGCAGACTCGTCGATTTGGCAACCGAATCCAAATTAACCCCTACTCAATGCGCAGTCCGGCGATCGACCCGACTCGGCCAGCCCAAACCTGGCGAATTTTGCTGTTGGGTGATTCTGTCGTGAACGGCGGCTGGTGGACCGACCAAACCCAAACCCTGACGGCTCTCCTCCAGACTGAACTCCAGCGCCTAAACACCCACCCCATCGAGGTGCTGAACGCCTCGGCCAACTCCTGGTCGCCGCGCAATGAGCTGGCATACCTGCGGCGCTTTGGCAGCTTTGAGTCCCAGACGCTGATTCTGGTGATCAATACCGACGACCTGTTTGGCACCGCTCCCTACTCGGTTGTGGTGGGGCGTGATCCCAACTACCCGAATCGTCAGCCGCCTCTGGCCCTGGCTGAAGTGCTGAGCCGCTATGTCTTCAAACCCAGCCCCATCCCCGAACTCAAGGCGATTCAGGCCGAAAGCGGCGACCGAGTTGGCTTTAACCTCGAGGCAATCCGCCAAATCCGCGACTTCGCCGCCCAAACTGACACCCAGTTCATGCTGCTGCTGACGCCTCTGCTGCGTGAACTGGGCCAGCCCGGCCCCCGCGACTACGAACGTCAGGCTCGCCAGCGGCTCCAGGAGTTCACAGTCAGCCAAGGCATTCGCTACGTTGACCTGCTGCCCATTTTCAACAGCCTGCCCGACCCCAGGGCAATCTACCATGACCACATCCACCTGAATGTGCAAGGCAATCGGCAGGTTGTGCAGGTAATTCAGGACAAGATTGAGTCCAGGTTTTAACCTGCTAGGGAGCGATGGCTATTCCACCTCTGCGCCCAGCTCCAGGTTCAGCGGTTCGCCCAGGGTTTGTTCCGTGTCGACCAGCAGCGTTTCCAGGTAGTACTGCAAGTAGGCCCACTGGGCCCGGTTGGGTTCGTAGGTGCGGTCGGCGGGTTTGTGCAGCAGCGGGGCCAGCCGGATCGCCTGGTAGTCGGGGTTGGCGGCAGACTCGGGCTTCAGCAGCGGTACATCGGCGGCATCCGGCACCAGACCAGCGGGCAAATGGCCGTCCAGCAGCGCCAGAATCCGGAAGCGGCAGGTTTGGGTATCGATACCGCGCTGTTCCAGCAGATCCATAATTGCTCCCACCCGCAGCGGCTGTTGGGGCAGGGTGCGCAGCAGTTCGGCCAGCAGGTAGTAATCGCTGTAGCGGTGGCGCGACTCGTCTATCACCTGGGCATGCAGGGGCAGGGTGGCCAGCCCGTAGGCGATGCGGCTACAGCTCGAGATCTGGCGGTCGCTGGGCGAGGCCGGACGGGCATAGGTGTCTTGAACGATTGTGGCGTTGGGCAGCTTTTGCCGCAGCCAGCGGGTCATGACGCTAGCTGCCGCCGTGCCGCCCGTGCAAATTACCTGTTGAATCGCTGTGGCGGTAGTGTTGGTCTGGGCCAAGAGCGTGTTTAGCTCGCGGTTGAGCCGCTGCACGTAGGGCAAAAATACCTGGCTGGTCAGGTCCTGCCGCTCCAGCACCAGCAGCTGTTCGCCGGACTGTAACCGGAACTGGCCCTGGTATTGCAGCGTGATTTTCAGGGCATGGGCCGCCGCCAAGAGCTGGTGGCCGAGCGGACTGCTGAGCAACCGCTGCTGGAGCTGGTGGCGTTTGACTAGGGCTAGCTCGGCAGCAGCGGGCAGGCTTGAAAACCCGACCAGACTGTCTAGCGTTTCGATATCGATCAGGGGCAGGCTGAAATCAGGGCTGGCTTCTGGCTTGGGCGCGGCGGGCAGTTCCGCTGCGACTCCGGCCTCCAGTTCTGATACCTGGGCAGCTCGAACCAGGGCCGGATAGAGGATCTGGCTGAGGATGTCTTGATCCAGTCCCTGCCCTGCATAGGGCAGGCTGCGCACATAGAAATCCGTGGCGTTGAGCTGTTGGTGCTGGGGCGGCAGATTCACGAGCACTAGCTCAGTCACACTGGCTCCAGCCGTCAAAATCAGCGTCATGCCCTGCCAGCTGGCGTTCTGCACATGGCCGCTCTGGCCCTGACCTGACGATAGCAGCAGGGGCCGCCCGTCTGTGGCAGGCAGAGCCGAAAGCAGGGCAGCGGTAGCCTCTTCCACAAACACCACCCGACTGGGTTGAGACACCAGCTCCGCCTGAAGCACCGCCTCCCGCAGGTTGAAGCTGTAGGCCTCCAACCAGCTGTTGGGATAGCCCAATACCACCGTATTGAGGTTTTGCAGAATCGCGGCCAGCTGCTCGGCCTCCAGACCCAGCGCCCCACAGGTGAAGGGCAGGGCAGAAGTTCGGGCTGGATTCAGGGTAAGCAATAGCTCTTGCAGCACCTCTTGCAGGGTGCGCAGCGGCAGGGTTTGCTCGGTAGTCCATTGCAGCACGGGCTCCCACTGCGAGGTTTGGGGCGAATGGTGCGGCAGGGCAATCTTGAGGAATGGCTTCCAGTCGCTGAGGTAAAACTCTGCCGAGGTTGGGGCAGCTGGGGCGAGCTGGAGGGTCGGCAGCGGCGAGGCCGTTGGCTCTGTGGCCTCACTGGCCGAGAGGGCAACGCTGGTCGAGAGCCGGAACTGCTTTTTAGCGGTTGGCTCTGCTTCTGCGGGTTGAACCGTCTGCCAGTAGATCGGGTAAAGCTGACATTCGGCCTGGTTGAGCAACACGGCAGACAAACCCGTTGTACCGATGTCGATGCCCAGACACCAGGGGGAGGTGTTTCTCTCTGAGGTGAACCCCGGTTCAGGCGGGGCCAGAAGCTGGTCGAGCTGGGCCAGAGTAGAGTCGTCCAGTCCGGACTCGGCCTCGGCGCTGGTTTGATCGCCTCTGGTTTCGTCTCCAGAACTGCCCAAGACGGCTGGGACTACCTCAATTGTTAGGGTCTGGAGGTCTGGAGTTGCCTCAGCAATGGCTGACACTGTTGGTGCTTCATCCAGCGGCTGGATCACGGCTTCAGGCGCAGCTGCTTCAGAGAATTCTACTGGTTCAATGGCTGGTCTGGTTTCAGGTTCAGCTGGCGCTTCGGTCGGTGCGATCTCTGAAACAAGGTCAGGGAGAGCAGGTTCAGCCAGAGGCGTTGGGAAGTCTGCTGGAGCGATCGCTGCTAGCTGAGTTGCATCAGGGAGTTCAGGAAGTTCGGGAAGTTCAGGAATGCTGATATCACTGATATCGATAGGAGCAATATCAATAGGATCTGGATCGGCAGCTAGCTCGGTTTCAGCTGTCAGCCCCGTCTCTGAAGCAGAATCGACCGGAGCCGGTTCGGTGAGGCCCGGATTGTCAAACTCCTGAGCGGCAACCACCGGACTGGCAGGAGCCGAATCTGGAAGGTCAGGCAGAGCGTCCGAAACAGGGTCTGCTGAAGCTTCGATTAGCTCCAGACCGGTTAATTCAGGCTCAGTTAATTCAAGACCGGCTGGTTCAAAACCAGTTGACTCAGACAGTTCAAGTGGCTCAGGCAATTCCAGCTCGCCCAGAAGATCAGAAATAGAAGCCTCTGCTGCTGGTTCTGGGGCTGCAATTTCCGGCAAAAATGTCTCAGCAAGCAATGTCTCAGCAAGCAATGTCTCAGCAGGCTCCGAAGCTGGCAATTCAGCTCCCAGTTGCTCAAGCGCTAGCCAATCTGCATCTGCTGGACTTGCATCTTGCCCAAAGTCCAGCTCCAAATCCAAGCCCAAATCTGCATCTGAATCAGGATTGGCCCGATCCAGACTGGCTGAATCTTCAGAAATGGCCTCCAGGGACTCCAGGTCAATTTCCAAACCAGTCAAAGTATCAAACTGATCCGGGAACTGGTCGGAAAACTGGTCGGGGATAAATAAATCGTTGAGTTGTTCCGAAGCCAGTGGTTCTGATGAATCTGCGGGCAGGTCGGCTGCTTCGCCGCTCGGTTCTGAATTTTCAGGCTCTGGGTCAACAGGCTCAGGACGGGCGGGTTCTTCTGTAACCAGATCAAATTGGAACAGGTCGGCTGCTGTCAACGGCTCCGCTGGTTCGGGCGCGAGGGGCGTCGGTTCTGCTATCGAGTCGCCCTCCAGGCTGTCGGAGTCCGGTTCATCTGGGGCAACATCGAACCCGATCAGGAGTGAATCTAGCCCGTTATCGGGTTGAACGTCCGGCACGGGCTGAGAACTGGAGTCTAGCTCCCTAAACCAGTCTTCGACGGCGAAAGCAGAGGGCGAACTGGCCGAACTGGCGGCATCAGGTTCAGCCATCAAGGAATCGGGAGTGGCTGTTCCTAGCTCAAAATTATCTAAGCTGAGCGAGTCGCTGGTTTGGGTTGGTGACTCCAGCGTCAGGTCGGCAGGAGCCGCAAACTGGTCGAGCAGGGACAGGTCGATCTCTGCCGTCAGTGGCTCAGGCGTTGGGTCGGCAGGTTGTTCCGGGGCAGATGCGGCTTCGTCTGGAAACAGCGAGTCTAGCGCAAGGGGGCTAATTTCCGGCTCTACTGGCGGTTCTGGATCTCCCAAGGGTGGTGCGGAGAGTGCAAAATTCTCGAACAGGCTTTCAAACTCGCTGGCTAGGGCTGCTTCGCCCCCCATTTCTATATCATCGATTTCTGCGGTTTCTATGATTTCTGCATCCGAGTCGAGCTCTAGCCCAAAGTCGAAGTCAAGGCTGTCTGATTGGGAAGGCGCTGTGGCTTCAGATGTAGCAAATAGACTTTCTGGCTCTGGTGCAGGCGGCCCTGACTCGGCCAGCAGAGCTTCAAAAGCCGATGCCAGACTGTTGATGCTGAAGCTGGCTGGATTCTCTGTGGGCTGACTCGAATCTGAACCAGCCATATCTATCGGGGGCGCTGGAGTAGCTTCAGGCTGAATTGACTCGGTGGCATCTGGGGCGGCAGTTTCTATTTCCCAAGCTGTTTCTACTTCCCAGGCAGTTTCTGCTTCCCAAGCTGTCAAATCTTGGATTAGCTCGGCCAGAGTCTCCGAAGATTGGGAGAGAGCCTGGGGATCTGAATCCTGGGGCTGCTCAACTAATAGTTTTTTTTTTCGGCTTCGGCGGCCACGTCCAGGTCAAACAGATCTGCTGCAAACAAATTGGTACCGTCAGTAGCAGCGGAGGCATTGGGTAAATCTTCGAACAGTTGCTCCAGTCCTTCCAGGGTCACCGTGCCTCTATCCTCACGGTTTGCCTGACCTGATTGGGGCGAGTTGGCTGTCACATTGGCTGCGTCTACCGTCATCCCCAGATCAAGGTTGGCGCTTGGCGCTTCGCCTACCGACAGAACCTCTGGTGGTCGTCTTGATTCTTGAATTGCAGCCCAATCCTGAACTAGATCAGCTGCGGTTCCGCCCTGGGGCATAGGCTCTGGTGTAGGTTCTGGTGCAGTTGACGATCGGCCAAACGTGGCGAACAGATCGCCTCCCGAAGCAGTTGGACTTGACGGATCGAGCAGGAAAGACTCAAGGGACTGATTGACCGAGGCTGTCGAGGGGGCGGCAGGCTGTTCCAGGAGCTGACCTGTTGGAGCACCCAAATCGCCTAGCCAGTCCTCTGCCAGGGTCATGGGGTCGCGGGTTTCCGATTGGGGCTGGGGGGATGACTGCGGTGCCTCTGTTGATTCGGGGGCACGATTGCTGTAAAACACCTCGTCGTAGAGCGCTTCTGGAGCTGTGATCAGCTCTGGGGTTAAATCTGGAGCCAGATCGGTTGCTAGTTCGCTCACCGAATTGGTCGGATCAAAGGGCGCAAATTCACCTGGGCTCTCGCCCTCTAACTTGACTCCAGCCTGCATTTCAGCGCTGAGCTGGTTGAGTAGATCTAGAGCCGAGTCTAGCTCGCCACCTGGTTGGTTTGTCGATGAATCTACAGCCTGACTGGTGCCGCCCGGCAGAGGAGCCGCTAGCGGCTGGTCGCCTGCAAACAGCTCGTAGGGTTCGACGGTTGTTTCCAGGCTAGGCGAATCCAGATCCAGCTGGCTGAGTTCCTGGTTCAGCGATCCCAGGGTTGGATCGGCAGCCAAATCGGTAGCTAATGCCTCTTCCAGTTCGGCCACATCCAGCACCTCCTCGGATAGGTTAAACGGCGCAGAGGGCTGCATGACCGGAGTGGTGCGGTCGGGTGCAGCTGGCGGCTGGCTGAGAAAATCGGCGACTTTAAAGTCCTGGGTGAAGGTGTCTACGGTGCTGGAAGCGGGATTCGAGCCTGGGCTGCCGTCAGCGGCTGGAGAATTAGCTGATTCTGGGGTCTGGGCTGTTTCTGCGGCCTGTAGGAAAGTCGAGGCTTCCCGTCCCAGCTGCTGAGCCAAGCGGTTGACCAACAGAGCAAACATTGCCTCGCCCTGCTGACCCAGGTTATGCATCCGGTTCAGCCCCTGCTCCAGCGAATCCTGGTAGGTTTGGACGTTGCGGTTCAGCGACTCAAAAATAATTTGCAGTGTGGAATCTAGCTTCAGCATCAGCTGATCGGACTGGGTCTGCATCTGCTGCATCTGGGCCAGCCGTTCTGCTGGGCTGAGGGCCGCCAAATGGGTCGGCTCACCGGAACGGTCGGCAGCTGGAAGAGCAGATTGCTGGGGCAGATCGGCGATCATCTGCGTCACCTGGCTCGACAGGTTGGCCTGCATCTGGCCCATGGCTGCCCGCAAAAACTCGATCAGCTGCTGATTCTGAATTGAAGCTCCCTGGCTCTGGGTCAAATTCTGCTGTCGCTGGACCTCCAGCTGACGAATTTCCTGGGTCAGCATTTCGCGCTGCCGCTGTAATAAATCCACCTCGCTGCGCAGTGGCTGTAGCATGTTGACGCGCCAGTAGTTCATTTCCTGCAAAACCGCCTGTAGCACCTGCTGGGCCGACTCGGCGGGCGGCTGTGTTCCCGTTGTTGCCATAACCTGGGTTGATTGCAGCGATGCTGTGGACAAGCCCAGCTGCTCCTGTTCCAGCTGTTGCTGTAGCGTGATGAGATATTGCCGCGCCTGCTCCAACACCTGCCGTTGCTGCATCGCGTCGTTAGACATCACCCAGGGCAAACGCGGTGAGTTTTTGGCTAGCACCTCGTTGATCCCGTTGATTAAGGCTTGAATTTGCGCGTTTTGAGAATTCACCGTTGAAGTCCTGGCTAGGTTAAGTCGCTGGGGCCGAGTTCGGTTTTCCGGGTCGCCCGTATCAGGTCGCATCTATATCAAATAAAAAGCGGGTCGAAAGACAGGGGAATTTGACCGAAGTGTAGGAGTGGAGCTGCTGCGTGGAGGCGTAGCTTCTCTTTTCACAAGCTTTTTCACAAGCTATTGCTCAACCTGTCTGTGGCCTCTGTGGCCGTGATTTTATAGATACTAGACGGATCTGAGCAGATCCGAGAAAGCAGGCTAATGGACAAAAAACTTGCGCCAAATGGCAGCAAGCCTATTCTCGCATTTCGGCTATGTCGCTGAGGAAGATTCCTGACAGCAATGAATCCATGGGCTGGCCCTGGTTCGATCCAGACCGATTCTGGTCTAGAGATTTTAGTCTGGGCACTATTATGGCCAGCTTTCTCAGTTGTGGCACACAATTTGGCTAAAACATAAAACATTGCCTTCTAGATTACCCAAAACGGCCCCCTAAACTACTGCTTGAACTGCACTTAACCTGCGATGCTGCTCCTATCTGGAGTAGAATCAGCCAACAGGCCGTCCAGTTTGCCTCGGCCTCCAGCCCTACCCTACGCCCATGAAATCTGTCATTCCTGTTACCCTACCGCAGCAATCCTACGACATTGTGATCGCATCCGCCGGACTGTCCCAACTGGGGCACTGGCTCCAGCCTTTGAACCTGGGCAAAAAGGTGCTGCTGGTTTCTAACCCAATGATTTTTCGGCGCTATGGGGAGCGGGCTATGGCTGCCTTGACCACAGCGGGCTTCGAGGCAGAGTCCTGTTTGCTGCCTGCCGGTGAGCGCTACAAAACTCCTGCTACGCTGCAAAAGATCTACGATGCGGCCCTCAACCATCGGTTAGAGCGTTCCTCCACGATTGTGGCGCTGGGTGGTGGGATTGTCGGCGACATGGCGGGGTTTGCGGCTGCCACCTGGCTGCGGGGTATCAGCTTTGTGCAGGTGCCGACCTCGCTGCTGGCCATGGTGGATGCCTCGATTGGCGGCAAAACGGGCGTCAACCACCCCCAGGGTAAAAACCTGATTGGGGCATTCCATCAGCCCCGGCTGGTGCTGATTGACCCGGATGTGCTGGCGACGCTGCCAGCTCGCGAGTTCCGGGCCGGAATGGCCGAGGTGATCAAATACGGCGTGATCTGGGATTCCGATCTGTTCTCGCGGTTGGAGGCGGCTGACCGGCTCGACCAGCAGCGATGGATTCCGGCAGAGCTATTGCACCTGATCCTGACCCGTTCCTGTGAAGCCAAGGCCCATATAGTCAGCCAGGATGAGAAGGAATCGGGCCTGCGAGCGATTTTGAACTATGGTCACACGATTGGTCATGCGGTAGAGAGCTTGACGGGCTATCGGCTGGTCAACCACGGGGAAGCGGTGGCGATTGGCATGGTGGCCGCCGGACAGATTGCGGTTGCGTTAGGCTTATGGGGGCAGGATGCGGCAGATCGACAGCGCCAGTTAATTGAATCGGCAGGTTTGCCCACCCGCTTACCAGCAGCTCTATCGGCGGATTCTGCTCTAGACAAGATTGTGGCAGCCCTGCAAACCGACAAAAAAGTGCAGGCGGGGAAAGTCCGATTTGTGCTGCCCACCCAGATTGGCCGCGTCATCCTCACCGACCAGGTTGATGCCCAGACGATTCGCGCCGTTTTGCATAGTCTACGTTCTTTGGCCGCCTAAAATTTTCTGCCCATGCAGCTCTCAGAACTGATTCGCCGCTACCTGCTATACGGACTGAGTGGGCCGATCATTGTGCTCAATCTCTGGGTGCTGGGTCAGGTATTTAAGTATTTTGAAGGGCTGATCACCTTCACCGTGCTCAGCATGATTTTGGCCCTGATTCTGGATTATCTGGTGCGGCTGTTTGAACGCCTTCGGTTTAACCGAACTCAAGCCGTGCTGCTGGTGCTGTTTATTTTCCTGGTCACGCTGGTGGTCTTGGGCTTCACCCTGATTCCAATCGTGACCCAGCAGGCGACCCAGCTGATCCAGGGTTTGCCGGGCTTGCTAGAAGTGGGCGGGCGCAACATCAACTGGCTGCAAAGTCTGATCAACCAGCACAACCTGCCGTTTGATTTGAACCAGATCAATAATCAAATCAACAAACAGGTGCAGGATTTGGTAGCTGATTTGCCCGAGCTGGCGATCAATACCGTCGGGCAGATTTTCGCGACAATTCTGCTGATCGTCCTGGCCTTTTACATGCTGCTCTACGGCGAGCGTTGCTGGAAGGGTGTGATTAACCTGCTGCCAGCTAAACTGGGCCATGCCCTCAGCACCTCGCTGAAACAGCAGTTTCACCAGTTCTTTTTGAGTCAGCTCCTGCTGGCGCTGGTGATGGTGCTGTTTTTGATTCCGACTTTTTTAATTCTGCACATCAAGTTTGCCCTGCTGTTTGTGCTAGTGATTGGTCTGCTTGAAGTCGTGCCGCTATTTGGGGCAACGGTCGGGATTGGGCTGGTCAGCTTCCTGGTTCTGGGGTTGCAGGGCTTTGTGCCCGCGGTGCAGGTCGTGCTGGCCAGCATCTTTTTCCAGCAAATCACCGACAACATCATCGCGCCGCGCCTGCGGGGTGACTTCACGGGCCTCAACCCGATCTGGATTATCATTGCCCTACTGATCGGAGGCCGCGTCGCTGGCTTCATTGGCGTAGTGTTGGCCATGCCGATCGCCGCCACTATTAAAAGCACGATCGAGGCCATGCGGTTCTCGGAGGCCCGCTATGCCGAACAGCTGGAGCTGAACTAACCTCTTGCGCTGCCCGATCTAGCCTGATTCACGATTCAAGGATTGGGGCTAATCTTTACCTGGTCCTCATGTTCGAAGGCTGCATCAATCTAGATCCTTTTGTATGCTGTTACGAAGGGCTGGTGTAAAGCATAACGTCAGAATTGCCAAGCTCACTGCTGAGATGATACAGTTCCATCACGCTATCATTAACATTACTTAACCTCTACTGAACCATCTGCCCCGACTTGCTGCAATATGCAAATCCTTGCTCACAATTCTGCTCAGCCAGTTCAGCGCTCGCTTCAGTTAAATGGAGCCTCTACACCAGTTCAGCCTGCCCTGCGGATTGTTGCCCTGGGAGACAGCCTGATCTACGGGTTTGGCGATCCGGAGGGCGGCGGTTGGGTGGAGCGACTGCGGCGGTCTTGGATGACGCCCGAGAGTCCCAGCCACGCTCTCTACAGCTTGGGGGTACGGGGAGATCGGGTGCGTCAGGTTGCTAGCCGCATCGAAAGCGAGTTCCGTAACCGGGGTGAACTGCGGCACCGGGTGCCAGATGTGATTATTCTCTCGGTTGGGCTCAACGATTGCGCCCGTTTGGGACGACCCGACGGCAAAAACTTCACCGATTTTGGCGAATTCCAGGCTGACTTGGCCAATCTGCTCAACCAGGCCCAGCAGCTTTGTTCGGTGTTGTTTGTCGGGATGACGCCGGTTGATCCGGCCAAAATGCCCTTCTCCAACTGTCTCTACTACAACCACGCCGATCAGCGGCGCTATAAGGAAGCGACAAAGCTGGCCTGTCAGGCCCGCCAGATCCCTTACCTCGATATCTTTGAGCAGTGGATGACCCGAGGCGATGCTTGGTGGCAGGCACGACTCACCCAGGATGGCCTCCATCCCAACAGCGCTGGCTATGCTGCCCTGCTACAAGATTTCCTGAACTGGGAAGCTGTGCAGAGCTGGATTGGCAGCGAACTGGCCTGAAGCTTACTGACCTAGAGTTTGCTGACCTAGAGTTTGCTGACCTAGGGCTTGCAGGGCTGGCTCACCTCAGGGACTCAACTACTCTACCGGCAGCCCAGGCTGTCTCGCGTCGCAACGCCCGTGGTGGGATTGATGCCGTCAGCCCGCTCACAGAGCTTGGCCTGCTCGTAGCGGTCGAGGATCGCGTCTGTGAAGTCTGCGCCGGTAATCGTCGCGTCTTGAAGACTGGTGCGGGCCAGGGTTGCGCCTTCTAGAACGGCGTCGGTCAAATCGGCCCCGACTAAAAACACCCGATCGACCAGCGCCCCAGTCAGGTTAGCGCCACGCAAATTGGCGTTGAGCATCACGCCTTTGGTCAGCATGGCGTTGGTCAGATCTGAACCTTCCAGGTTGATGTTGCGCATCTCGGCAGCCACGAAAGCTTTGCCCCGTAAATCAGTGTGGGAGAAGTCCTGATAGTTCAGATTGGCGTTGTTGTAATTTACCGTGTCGGCAGCTTCCAGGGCCACCGCGGGCCGAGCGCTCAACAGCACCCAACAGCAGGCCAAGATCAGCAGCAGAATCCCGTAGAGCATTTGCTTTAGCACGGACCAGAGAACCGCTTGAAGCGAGCTGAACCAGCGAATAACCTGACCAGAACGGCCAGGGTTCTCGCTAAGGCTGGAATCTAAAGCTTCTACCTCTGATGACATCTGATGCTGGTTCACGGTTGGAGTCCTGATGATACCTGAGTTGAATCAGGTCGTTTCCATTAAGAGTGTAGGAGATGACGCTGAGCGAACCCAAGCCGCTAGGGCTTCTCTTTAAACAGTTTTTAACAGTTTTAAACAGACCGTTAGATAAACCAGTTAAATGGGCCGACTCCCAGAACCCAGCTGCCGCAGCACCTAGTAGCTGCTCTGGAGACGCGGCTGTTCTACCCAGTCACTCCCCACCCGAATGGTCAGATCAGATTGAATATCGCCAGTTGAGGTTGGTTCAATTTGACCCAGACCCAGAATAGTTTGCAGCATTCTAGCGCTTTCTAGATCGCCCCGTTGAGCAATAATTTGGGTTGAACCCTGCACATCGGGCCAGTCCTCAATGACGTAAACGCTGGAAAACCCCTGGGCTTCTAGATAGGCCGCCACCTGACTGCCCAGTTGGGGATTGCTGGAAGCGTTCTGTACCGCGACGCGCAGAGCCTTGGGATCGTGCTGCTGATTCACGGCCATCAGGGAACTGACGTTAAAATGCTCCTGCATTACCTGATCCCTAGCGACCGGATCTAACAGCCAGTAGCTAGCCACTGACTCGGCAGGCGTACTGAATCGCCCCGGCAGCATCACCATCTGGAAGTTTTCGGTCCCGACATCCAAGCCAAAGTTGACCAGAGCCAGCATTTCCTCCATGGTCAAATTGGTATCGACGTACTGCTGAAACAGCTCGATCGCCTGGGGCAGTTTAGTAATCATGACAGGGCTGCTCAGCTTCTCACGCAGGGCTCGAATCACCTGCTGCTGTCGTTGCACCCGGCCAATGTCACCGTTGGCATCGTTGCGGAACCGGGCAAACTGTTCGGCCTGTTCCCCATTCAGGGTTTGCTGTCCTGGATACAAGTCGATTTTTAGCTTTTGGGTATTGTCCTCATACTCCATACGCTCTGGCACGTAGACATCAATCCCGCCAACCAGATTCACGAGTTCACGAAACGCACCCGTGCTGACGCGCACATAGCGATCAATTGTGACGCCATTTAAGGTTTGGCTCAGCACTTGAGCGGACAGCTTGGGGCCACCGAGCGCATTGGCGTAGTTAATTTTCTCGGTGCCCTGTTCCGGCATTTCAACCCGCGTATCGCGTGGAATCGACAATACGCTGATCGTCTGTTTACCCGGATCGATATGCACCAGCAGCATAGTATCGCTACGGCCCGCAAACACATCGTCCGAGGATTTGCCTTCAGGAAGATTCAGCGGCAGATCGATGCCCATCACCAGGACATTGATTGGGCGAGTAATACTGTAGCGAAAGCCCTGCTGCCAGAGGTCATCTAGAGAAAAGGGCTTGGGATTTCCGGCTGGAGCAATGGCCGAAGGCAGGGGCGTCATCAGCACCAAACCAGCCCCCACGACCGCAGAAATTGTAGTACTCAGCCCAAAAGCCAGACTGCGCAGCAGCCATCTCCTGGGTTGAGTGGCAGTAGAACCAGCAGGCGGACGATTAGGCGCTACAGGCTGGACAACGGCGGTTGCGCTGGACCGACCAGTCTGCTGATTGGTTGGCTGACCGATCGGCTGACCGACTGACTGCTCGACCGCTGAACTCGCCTGTTCAGAATTCTGCCCTTGCTGACTCACGCCTTTCCTACTCCCTTGTCTTGACCTGCTCCTCAACGTTTAAGTGCTCTCACAAGCGCCTTTGGGCCTGCCCTGAGCCGCACCCGAATTGTCTTTCGGGAAAAGTATTGAGTTTCTTAACGTTTCGACAGATTATAACCTGAACCGGAGGAGCTCGTCCTCGCCCTTCTGGAGCAGCTGCCTCTATAAATTCGACGGACGTGGGAGCCAACCTCGTTCTGTATCGCTAGATGCTCCTTTTCACCCGAATTGCCGATCCAATATGGTTCGGCCAGGGGGCTTTCAGTTGTATATCAACAGGTCAGGCTGGCCCCATTCCAGAATCTGCTGGCCTGTTACGTCTCAGCGCCTATTTGGAGTCGCTAAATGGTCGAACAAAAATCCTTGAACGCCAGTCAAGCTGCGGTAAAGCTGTAAATTGCCGGACATGACAGGGCGGTTAAAGTTGTTAGGATGGGGCGGACATTATAGCGCATAGAGACAGACCCCATGATCCCGGTAATTTTAGCTGGTGGCAAAGGCGAGCGATTCTGGCCCCTCAGCCGCAAACATCGTCCCAAGCAGTTTCTTAGCCTGGATGGCAGCGGCAGAAGCCTGTTGCAGGCTACCGCAGATCGGCTTTTGAAACTGGCGGGCGGCTGGCAGGGACTCTGGGTGATCACGGCAGCCCACCTGGAAGAAGGCGTGAAGCAGCAGCTGCCCGATTTGCCGCTGGAAAATCTGCTGGTTGAAGTAGAAGGACGCGACACGGCTCCGGCAGTCGCCTGGGCCACGCTGGAAATTGCCCGTCGCTACGGCGAAGATACGGTGGTCGGCTTTTTCCCGGCTGATCACTGGATCGGCGAACAGGATCTGTTTGAACAAACGCTAAGAGCAGCTGAAGCGCTGGCCGTGCAGCAGGCTGGGATCGCCACGCTGGGCATTGCCCCTACCTATCCCTCCACGGGCTATGGCTATATCGAACAGGGCGAGGCCGTCGGTAGCTTTGCGGGACTGCCTGGCTACCGGGTCAGTCGCTTCACCGAAAAACCTGACCAGCCCACCGCTGAACAGTTCCTGGCAACGGGACGCTACAGCTGGAACGGCGGCATGTTTGTTTTTCCTGCAGGTGTGGCTTTGGCCGAACTTAAGACCCATGCCCCCGATATTTTGCTGCCGCTGCAAGCCGAAGGGCCAAGCCTCTATCCCCAGTTGCCCAAGCTGAGTGTGGACTATGCCCTGATGGAAAAAACCGATCGAGCCTTTGTGCTGCCTGTCAATTTCCGTTGGGATGATCTGGGTGACTGGAACGCCCTGGAGCGGCTGCTGAAAACCGACCACCCCAATGTGGAGCTAGCAGAGCATGTGGGCCTGGATACCCAGGGTGCGCTGCTCTACGCTACTGAAAATGATGATCTGATTGTCACCATTGGCCTGGAAGATACGGTGATTGTCCGCGACGGTAAGGCGACGCTGATTGTCAAAAAAGACCGCACCCAGGACATTAAACAGGTGTTGAAACAGCTCCAGGCCGATCCCAAATGGGCTGAGCTACTTTAAATCCGCCTGAGTTGGGCGCTCGCAGACTTTTTCTACCCCTTAAGGCGGCACTATGCGTTTTCTGTTGATCGTTCTGCTCTGTCTCGGCTGCTTGTTCCGGTTGGCCCAGCTAGACCACAAAATCTACTGGTACGACGAAACCTTCACTTCACTGCGCGCTGCTGGCTATACCGAGGCCGAAGTCGTGCAGCATTTTGCCAACTCGGAGGTGATTCGTCCTGCCGATCTCCAGTTCTACCAGCAGCCCAGTCCAGAGCGGGACCTTGGCAGTACGCTTTATAGTCTGGCTAGCGAAGACAACCAGCACCCACCGCTCTACTACGGGATTGCCCATTTCTGGATGCGCTGGGTGGGTGACTCGATTGCAATTCAGCGGCTGTTGCCTGCCCTGTTCAGCCTCCTGAGCTTCCCGGCGGCCTACTGGCTTTGCCAGGAGCTATTTGTCAAGACAAGCGAATTCAGCGCGGCCCTACCCGCTTGGATCATGGTTAGCCTGCTGGCAATCTCGCCGTTTCAAATCGCCTATGCCCAGGAAAATCGGCAGTACAGCCTTTGGAGTGCCCTCACCCTACTTTCAACAGCGGCCCTGCTGCGTGCCCTGCGGGTACAGGGTCAGGCCAACTGGCTGCTCTATGGGGCGACGGTTGCCCTGAGCTGCTATACCTTCTTACTGGCGGGGCTGACGGTGTTTGGGCATGGCCTCTATGTGTTGCTCCAGGGTAAGCTCAGCCGAATGCGCTCGTTTTTAGGGGCAGCGCTGGTTGGTGGGCTGGCCTTTGCTCCTTGGGTTTGGGTGTTAGGACAGAACCTGAATCAGGCCCAAACTGTGACGAGCTGGATGAATGCAGAGCAATCCTTGCCTAAACTGGTGACAACCTGGATGAATATTGCCACCCGCGTGTTCTATGACCGGGGCAAGGAGCCGCTTGACCGGCTGGTGCAATTGATTTTTCTAGTCCTCATCCTTTACGCCTTCTACTACCTGGTTCGCTATGCGGCCCGTTCGGTCTGGCTGCTGATTGTGACGCTCACCCTGGCCTCGAGTCTACCCCTCATGCTGGCCGATCTGGTGTTAGGCGGTGTCCGGTCTACCGCACCTCGCTTTTTAGTGCCAACCCTACTCGGGCTTCAGCTAGCGGTAGCTTACCTGTTTAGCGCCAAGCTTGCCCGTCCGCATCCCAAATTTGTAACCTGGTGGCGGGGTCTGGCTGCTGTACTCTGCTGCATCAGTCTTTATGCCTGCTGGTTTGCCTTCCAACTGCCTACCTGGTGGAACAAAACCCACAATGTGGAGAACTTCGCAATTACCGAACTGGTTGAACAATCGAGCCGTCCGTTGATTGTTAGCGATGCGGAAACAGGGGATCTGCTGGCTCTCAGCTATGTTCTGCCAGCCAGCACGGATCTGCTGATCCGGCCCCGTTGCTATACCTGTCGAATTGACGCCCCTGCTTCTTTGGTGCTGCCAGGCGCTTTAACTCAAATTGCCGGGCAATATAGTGACCTGTTTCTCTTCCATCCCCGCAGTGATCAGGCTTGGCAACAGTCATTAGAGCAGGTTCAGGGACTTCGTTTAGAGCCAACTTCGATCAGGGGCTATGCTGACCGACCTGCCTTCTGGAAGCTGGTCCCAAATCGCTGACTCAGGTTCCAGTGTCTAATAGCTCAGAGGCTGTTTGGAGAGTAGCTGTTTGGAGGGTATCAAATGCTGCTGTCTCGGCCCTCTGAATTTCTCAACTTTGGGAGACTCTGAAGGAGAATTGGCTCGGAAGTCGCCCAGAATTGGGAGATAGTGCCTGTGGCAGGTGAGAAGAGGCGGTTCGGACAGCAAACTGGACTTTTCAAACATCCTCTCAGCTTGGAACCATCGATTGAGTTATCTAATCAAGCCGAAATTCTCTTGCCGGGCTTTTCAATAAATGTAAAGTTACTTGGGCAAAGCCTTAACAAAATCACAAAACAATTCGCACTAAAAAGTTTTACCAATCCTGTGATTTGCTGTAACAAAAAAGCTAAGAAAAACGGAAAGTTCTAGATTAGAAACGTTCGCTGAAATGCTGTTCTACTAAGGGTTTGATGCTATAGACATCGGATTATCTACTAAAACTGCGAGCTATATTAGCCAATAGCGTGCTATGGCTCTCATGGAACAGCAACACTACGTTTTGATCTACGGTCACCGAACAGACGACCTGCAGGCAATTGAATCTCTGCTAGGGCATTTGCGCTGTCCGCTGGTAGTGACCCATTCTGTAGAGCAAGCAATGGCCAGAGCAACCCAAGCTCCGCCCTATTTGCTTATCCTGACGGGTAGTCAACAGAGCTGGTCAAAAACTTTGGTGAATCAGTTTCGCAGTCTTGCCGACGCCTGCGGGATTACAATCGTGGCCTTGACCGAAGTTCACGCACCAAGCTGGCTGCGACAGGAAGACAATCCGGGTGTAGACGGCTTTCTGGTCAAACCACTAAATTGCGATATTCTCAGCTCGGTGATTCAGTCGGCCTGGATTCGGCAGACTGTCTGCTCAGGGTCTTAAGAGGCTATGGAGCCTATGAAAATCACATTCCAGCAGCGCCGGAGTGATGAAAACCGCTCCTTCAGAAGGCTGTGAGTCTGACTGCTATTCCGGTAGGGTAGAAAGCAGAGGTTTACAGAGTTTTTTGAGTGGCGCTATGCAGTTTGCTCCGCTTTACCCGCTGATATATCAGATTCTCCAGCCCACTTTCCCTGATTGTCTCTGGCATGGTCTATCCGACCCGACGGCCAAAACCGTAGCCCTCACCTTTGATGATGGCCCTCATCCGCAGCACACGCCTCGGCTGCTCGAAGTGCTGGAGCGCTATCAGGTTCCGGCCAGCTTTTTCTGGCTAGGAGCCTGCGTCGATCGCGCGCCCCAGGTAGCCCAGACAATTTGGCAGCAGGGCCACTGGGTAGGGCTACACGGCTATCACCACCGCTCGTTTACTAACCTGACGCCCATCGAACTTCAGCAGAGCCTCAGCCGCACCCAGACTGCGATTGCCCAGGCTTGCCGGCTCGATCTGGCAACGGTGGAACAGCAGGTGCGCGACGTGCGTCCGCCCAACGGCATGTTTACGCCCCAAACGCTGAGACTGCTGCGACAGTGGAACTATCGCCCGGTGATGTGGAGCGTGGTGCCAGAGGATTGGGTCAGGCCCGGTGTAGACGTGGCGGTGCAGCGGATTTTGCGTCAGGTGCGCAATGGTTCGCTGATCGTGCTGCACGATGGCTACTGCGGCGGCGAAGATGTAGCGGCCATCGCGGCGCGTCTGCTGCCGATTCTGCTCGATCAGGGCTACCGGTTCACGACGGTGGATGCTTTCTGGCAATGTGCTGCCGGTGCGGCAAACTCAAGGACAACCAGCCCCAATTAGCCCACTTGGCTGGACGCCTCTAGCGCTTCAGTTTCCAGACCCAGCTTGAGATCAGGTTGGTAGCAATGTGGGCTACAATCGGCACCAGCAGATTGCCGGTCAGAATGGCGCTCAGGCCCAGCGCTCCTCCAATCACCGTTGCCCAGACCACGTAGGACCAGTGCTGACTGCCGCTGAAGTGCAAGACACCAAAGCAAGCGCTGGACAGAATTAGCCCAAACCAGGTCAGGCCCAGGGAAGGCAACATCACGCCCCGAAACAGCAGCTCTTCGCTCAGACCGGGTAGCAGACCCAGCCAGATTAGATCGAGCAGGGCAAGGGGGCGAATCACTAGCTCCAGATAATAGTCGGCGCTCTGGCGATAGCTGCCCCAGACGCGATACATCAACCTGCTGGCTGTTGTGATGCCAACGCCGATGCCAGCGCCCAGCAGGATCGACAGGCCATTCCAGCGCACCGGCAGCATTTCGGCAGATTGATCCAGCAGCAGCCACAATTTTGCGCAAATCAACAGCAGCACAGCCGTGACGCCCATAGCAATGAGCACCTGAAAGCGGCTGAGAGATTCGGCGTTGGGGTTGGGAGAACTGGGTTCGGTCACAAGCGCATTATGAAGTGAGACAGAAGAACTGAAACAGAGTTGCCCCTCAGTCTATCGCATTGGCTGGAAGTTCTTGCAGAGTCGGCAGTTCTTGCAGCGCTACCATACGGGGTGAGAGGGCGGTGGGGTGTAGTCCGGCCCGATGGGCTACCAGCAGGCCAAGCGCTTCCGGGTAGGAATCGGCTGCCCAGATCTGCCTGGCCAAACCCAGTTGCTCAGCCGTGACGTTGAGGCGCGTTGTATTGGCTTTAACGGTAATGATCTGGGCTGCTAACTGGCTGAGGCTAAGCACCGCACTGCCGCCACAGGCGGTTGCGGGAATCACCAGCGCATCAATCTGGTCGGCCCAAATATCTGAAGACTGGCTGCGTTGGGCGGAGGTAATGAACTGGGGAGCCCGACTCAGACCGGCCAGAACGCAGGGCAAAAATGTGTAGCCAATTTCCTCCGCCGCCGAACGGGGCGACAGATCCGGATCGAGGGGCAGGGGCGACAGCGCAGGCGCATGGGCACAGGGCAGTTGGAAGGTTCGCACGACCAGGTGGCTAATCACGGCTTCGGCCCCGGCCAGCGGGTCAACGCCCTGCCCGTGCCGGTATTGCACCAGCGCCTCCGAGCCCAGATCATCCGGAAAGCGCACCACAACGGCAATGGCTTCGGCTCGGGCAGATTTTAACCGCTCTACGGCGCGCAGCAGGCTATCGGGCCGCTGAATTGTCCCCCAGGTGGTTCCTGAGGCCGCAGTCCGAAGCTCGACGCCCAGGGGCGCGTCTGTCACCACATAGTCGGTTAAACTCAGGCCCAGAGTGGCCCGAGCCGCATCGGCTACCTGGAGGTGACGCAGCTTCAGCTCGGGTTCGATCGCCTGATCCAGCACGAGGCCAATCCGATTTTGCTGCACCGGACGCAGCCCCCAGGCTCCTGCAGCCACCTGATCGAGGCCATAGCCTTCTACATAAAGGGTGTTGGCCAGAGGCCAGTAGAGCTGGGCTCCATTCATCACGTTGGGATGGGTAATCAGCCGATCTACTACCTGCGCCATGGCTCGCGCTACAGGCAGGGCATCGCCAGCATAGCCGCCAATCGCCGCACCAATGCCGGTAGGCACAATCAGTACCGCTGTATAGGGATGAGCAAGAGACTTCACACGACACCTCAAATCGGCAATAGGGTCTTGCCGCATCTAGATTAGCTAAACCGTCACAGACATAATGTCGGGCAGTAGATTGCCAGCAGTAGTCACAACGGCCTCAACCGAAACTGTGTTGGCTGCTGGATCAATAGCCACAATTGCCCAGCGCAACGGTTCACCATAGCGTCGCAGTTCAGCCAAGATTATCCGCTGGAGCTCAGCCGCTGCCTTGCGTTCTAGGGTGAGGCTGAGAAATTGAGTAGACATGATGCCAATCAACAAACTTGGAGTAAACAGCTACTTTTTCCCCTGCTGGAACTGACCAAACTGAAGCTGATAGACCGTGTCTTCTTTCTCCGATTCAATCTTCAAATCCGAGCGCGGGTAGGATACACAGAGCAGCGCATAGCCCTGGGACTGAAGCTCTGGACTGACGCCCATGCCGTCACTCTGCTCGACGCTGCCCGACAGAATTTGCCCGGCACAGGTGGTGCAAACGCCTGCACTACAGGAGAAGGGGAGGTCAAGACCGGCAGCCTGAGCAGCAGCCAGAATTGTTTGGTCTTCGGGGACGGACAGGGAGTAGGTCTGGCCCTGATGTTGAATTTCGACGTTATGGGTGGTTGTCATAAAGCGAGCTAAAAATCTACGGATAAGGCAGCTGATCGGGCATCTGCATCCAGCCTGGCGATCAGGTCCAGCTGTTAGAAAGGGCTCTCAACCATTGTTTTCTGGGCCAGCGCTGGATTGCGTCGCGATCGCCTATTGATCGTAGAACTAAAGGGGGCAATTGTGTCGTGTCATGGGTTTGCATGCTTGTTTGGCAGCAACGGCATTGATATTCGAATTTCAGCCAGTTCGGCTTCAAACAGTCCAGCTCCAAACAGCCAGTGGCTCCAAAACCAGTTCCGCCCCAAATAGCTTTAGCAGCCCTCACAGACAGTATTGCCGTAACCTAGCCCTCTGGAAAAGTACGGTTGAATTCGTCGATCAGGTCGTCAATCTCTTCAAGCGCCTGATTCACATCAATCCGCAGCGTTCCCAGATTGGGCTGTTCCAACAGGCGAATCAAAGATTCTCGCTTGCTTTCAATCAGCTTGAACCGATCGCGAAGT
>JBJTUI010000195.1:0-9100 GCA_046080625.1 Elainella sp.
TGGGGCCAGCGACCTGGGTGGGATTGGCCCCAAGGACGAGGTCAACCCCAGCTATCCCCACCCGTGTGACGCCCAGCTGGCCGACCTGCTGCACCAAAATGGCTGGCAGCTCCAGCCCCGGCTGCCAATCTATCCCCAGTACGACGGCTGGCTGTCACCCAAGCTGGGTCAGGCCGTACAGGTCTGGCGGGATCGCTTGGCCCAGCCCTATGCTCAGTAGCGCTATATTCAATAGCCCGTAGCCGCCAGATCGGGAACTCGCTGATATTGGACACGCTGCACGACGGTTTCGGCAGTACCGTCGGCATGCAGGGTGATCAGCCGGTAGCCAGGCTGCTGCTGATCAATCGCGAAGCCGGGCTGCTGGGGCTTGAACTGAACGCAGGTAGACGGACAACCCCAATAATGCACACCCTGTCGTTGAGTTGCAAAAGCCTGGTGGATATGGCCAAACAACACCAGCTTGACCTGGGGATAGCGATCGACCAGCCCGCAGAAATCCTCCGAGTCTTGCAGGCGAATTTGATCCATCCAATCGGAGCCGATAGGACAGGGCGGGTGATGCAGAGCAATCAGGGTAGGCTGGTCGGGCAGCTGCTGCAAGGTTTGCTCCAGGTTTTGGAGAGCGGCAGCGGGCAGGTGGCCTTCAACTCTACCGGGCTGGGCTGAGTTGAGCAGAACAAAATTCCAGCCCCGGTGCTGAAACACCTTTTCTCCAGAAATCGTGGCGCTGTGCAGCAGCAGTTCCAGCATGGGTATCTGCTGATCGTGGTTGCCGGGCAGCCAATAGGTGGGAATGCCAAGCGGTGTCATTAGGTCGCGCAGCCGCTCATAGGAGCGAACCGTTTCGTCCTGAGACAGGTCACCCGTCAGCAGGATCAGATCGGGCTGAGGACTGAGATCCTTGATTGCTGCAAGCACTGCGCCCAAGGATTCGACGGTGCGCAACCCCAACAGCTCGCGGTTGGCGTCGGCAAATAAATGCGTATCAGAGATTTGAACAACCTGAAAGGAGGAATTTGAAACCATATTCACCAAAATGATGCGAGGGTGACAGAACAGATTGCCCATCCAGAACCCGGTGGGTTTTCGGATAGGCCCTTGGCAGATGCAGCAAGTTCAACAGTGTGGCCCATTCAATGGCCTACACAAAGGAGCCATTCACCGAGCTGTGGTCTAAGCTCCAGCCAACTCCACGCGCTTCAGGCCGCTTGAAGAGCCTAAGCAACCGAGAGGATATCTAGATGCAGCAACTGATGCGATTAACTGTTTTAAGATTAGGTGTTTTAAATCAAGAGCCGAAAGCAGGTAGGTTTCTAGCTGAGAGGAGCAGGTGCTGAATGAACTCTACGAAACATAACGCGCGGTAGATACCCTTTTCAGGGTAACGGCTCTACTCCAGACCCGGCAAGAATCTGGCTCAAGCCCGACTGTGATTATTGTCACAGGCCCCTATTTGGCAAATTCCAGCAGCTCTCCGGTTGCGTAAGTGCTATAATGGCTCAGGCGAATTGCGAAAGCTCGCAGCTCGGCGGCATAGCCAAGTGGTAAGGCAGAGGTCTGCAAAACCTCCATTCCCGTGTTCGAATCACGGTGCCGCCTTTTTTCTCACTCTAGATTCGCACCAAGCTGTGGGTGAACCGTGATGTGGATGTCCTGTTTCGCTTTTTCTAACGCTTTGAGTTGGGCTTCGGTAAAGTGAGTTGACCAGAAGTGTCAGATTAAGTCTTGACTATTACAACTAACCAGCTAACCTAACTTCCTGGGCAGGCAGGAGGCTAGGCTGTGTCGATTGTAGTCGATCGCATGCCTCGCTGAAGCGGAACAGATGTTAGTCGCCACGTCCTAAGCTTTTCTTCCCCCCTACAACAAGCGAGGAAAAGCCATGACTACAGAGTTCAACGAACTGCTGCCGGATCGTGCTGCCGAAAAAGCGCAGATTTGGATTATCGGGACGAAAGAACAGGTGCAGCACATCATCAACGAGTTTTGTGTGAAACAGATTGTGAACGACCGGGTGAAGTTCACGCCGATTATGCCTGCGCCGTTTGCCACGGGCAGATACATGAGCGTCCTGGTGCGCTAGGGCTGCCTAGATTAGGGGCTGAGACATCCTCAGCCCCAGCTTTGGCGCAGCTGTTCCGACAGCAGCCGACCCGTGCCGCCCCGGCGCACCAAAATTAGTTCGGCGCAGATGCTGACAGCAATTTCGCCCGGCGTCAGGGCACCAATGTCCAGGCCGATTGGGGCGTAGATCTGGGAGAGCTGGGGTTGCAGGGCGGGCTGTTGGGCTAGCAGGGCTTGGTAGACTTGGCGGACCCGCTTTTCGCTGCCGATCATGCCGATATAGCGGCAGGAGGTTGGCCGCAGAAGCAAAGCCAGCAGGGCCTCCAGATCCTGTTGGTAGCCCCGCGTCACCAGGGCGGCATAGAGGTCGCGGTGGCGGGCCAGCTGGGTTAGGGCGCTGTCGATTGGCTCCGTCAGGGTGTGGGCCTGGGGATAGCGCTGGGGATTGGCCCATGCGTCCCGGTCGTCCTGCACGACGATTTGGAAGCCGGCAATTTGGGCGACTCGGGCCAGTTGTTCCCCCACATGGCCCGCGCCGACGATCAGCAGGGTGGGGGCGGGGCGGAGGAGCTGGCGGAACTGGTCGGGGGCAAGCAGTAAATCTGGAGCCTCCGCTGTTGGTTCGGCCAGATACGGCGACTGGTCGGGGACAAAGGGCGTCACCAGGCAGAGCATTTGGCCCGCTCTTAGACTCGTACCGATTTGCTCCACCAGGGGGAGTTGGTCGGGCGTCCAGCGTTCCAGCCAGACCTGCATCCTGCCGCCGCAGATTCCCTGGGTGTTTTGCAGGCGCTGGGGTGAGCCGGTCAGGTCAATTTCTACCCACTGCTTCTGGCCGGTTCGCAGCACCGCTTGGGCCTGCTGGATCACCTTGGCTTCCCCGGCTCCGCCGCCGATTGTGCCGCTGATCTGGTCGGGGCCGATCAGCATTCTGGCTCCGGCCTCGCGGGGTACCGAACCTCGAATTTGCACAACAGTGGCCAGCACGATCGGCTGCTGGGGCAGGATAGCGGCCAGCGCTTCGACCCACTCCAATGGCGAGTCGGTCATGCGGGCAGGAGCTGATTGGTCTGCACCCGTTCAATCGCCCAGAGGGTGGCTTCGGGCGTGGCGGGCAGGGCCAGCGGCACAAAGTCAGCCTCGCCAAAGTCAGCCTCGCCAAAGGCAGCCACAGCGGCCCGGATTGCTTCTCGCACCGACATCGCTAACATAAACGGCGGTTCTCCAATTGCCTTGCTGCCATAGATCACGCCGTCCTGAGCAGCCCGTTCCAGTAGATGTATCGTGAACTGTTCCGGAATTTCGCTCACCGTGGGAATTTTGTAGGTACTGGGGGCAAACGTCCGCAGTCTGCCTTCCGTATCCCAGACCAGTTCCTCCATCGTCATCCAGCCCATTCCCTGGACGAAGGCCCCTTCGATCTGGCCTCTGTCTACCAGCGGATTCAGCGATTCGCCTACGTCATGTACGATATCCACCTGGCGCAGCTTAAACGTGCCCGTGAAGCCATCCACCTCGACCTCGCTCACCGCCGCCCCATAGGAGAAATAGTAGAAGGGACGGCCCCGGCCCAGCTTCGGGTCCCAGAAGATATTCGGCGTGCGGTAGAAGCCCGTGGCCGAGAGGCTGATCCGCTCGCCATAGGCCTGCTGCACCACCTCGGTAAACGGAATCCGCAGGCTGGGGTAGGTGCGGCAATAGATCCAGTCGTCGGCAAACACCATGTCTTCCGGCGCGTCCAGGTTGAGCATTCGCACCGCCACCGTGGCCAGCCGCTGCCGCAGAGTTTCGCAGGCGTCCTTCACCGCCTGGCCGTTCAGGTCAGAGCCGCTGGAGGCCGCCGTGGCCGAGCTGTTGGGCACCTTGTCGGTACTGGTATGCATGATCCGAATCCGCTCAAGGCCGACGCCCAGCGCCCGCGCCGCGACTTGCAGCATTTTAGTATGCAGCCCCTGGCCCATTTCAGTGCCGCCGTGGTTGAGCTGAATGCTGCCGTCGGTGTAGATCAGCACCAGCGCCCCGGCCTGGTTATACTGCACCTTGTTGAACGAAATCCCGAACTTGACCGGGGTGATCGCCAGACCGCGCTTTTTGTAGGCGCTGCCCTGGTTGAACTGCTCCACGGCCTGCCAGCGCTCACCAAAATTGGCCCGCGTTTTTACTTCGTCCCAGACTCGCAGAATCCGGTTATCGACGATTTCCTGGCCGTAATGGGTGGTGCTGGTTTCGCCTTCGCCCCGGTAGAAGTTGCGTTCGCGCACCTCGTGGGGCGGCAGCTTCAGCACCCGAGCGATTCGATCGACAATCTCCTCGATCACGATCATGCCTTGAGGGCCGCCAAATCCCCGGTAGGCCGTGTTCGATACCCGGTTGGTTTTGGCGATCCGGCCCTGCACCTCGACATGGGGCAGGTAGTAGGCGTTGTCGGAATGCAGCATGGCCCGCATCAGCACGGGTGGCGACAGGTCGAGGCTCCAGCCGCCGTCAGCATAGAGGGCGATTTTCAGGGCCGTGATCTGGCCGCTCTGGTCAAACCCGACTTCATAGCGGCCCAGAAACCCGTGGCGTTTGCCGGTGATCATCATGTCGTGGTGCCGCCGCAAGCGCACCCGCACGGGCCGATTGGTCTTTTGGGCCGCCAGCGCCGCCGCCGCCGCAAACGGGTTGGCCTGAGACTCCTTGCCGCCGAAGCCGCCGCCCATCCGCAGACAGGTAACAACCACCTGGTTAACGGGAATCCCCAGCACCCGCGCCACGATGATCTGGGTTTCGGTCGGGTGTTGGGTTGAGGCATAGACCTGGTAATGGCCCTCGCCGTCGGGAATCACCCAGCTCGTGTGGGTTTCCAGGTAAAAATGGTCCTGCCCGTTCATTTCGACTTCGCCCGTCAGCCGCTGTTCGGCCTGTTCCAGGGCCACATCGGGTTCGCCGCGCCGAATCACCTGGAGGTCATTCAGGAAGCTGTTGGCCGCAATCGCCTCCTGGATCGACAGAATTCCAGGCAGGGGCTCGTAGTCTACCGCCACCTTGGCTGCTCCCTGACGGGCCGCCGCTTCGGTTTCGCCCACGGCCCAGGCCACCACCTGCCCCCAGTAGCTCACCTCCTGGCTGGGCAGCAATACTTCATCGTGCAGGATTGCGCCCGTGTCGTTTTCCCCGACCACATCTGCCGCCGTCAAAATCATCACCAGACCCGGCACCTCCAGCGCGGCACTGGTATCGATCCGGGTAATCGTGGCTCGGGCGTGGGGCGACAGCACCGGATAGAGGGAGAGCATCCCCGCCGGAGCCCGCTGATCGTCTGTATAAACAGCAGTCCCGCTAACATGTCCAGCAGCGCTCTCGTGGCTTTTGGGTTTACCGACTGGGCTCATAGTCGCTCCTATGTTCTCTGAGATTGTTTTCTGAGATATATTTTGATGCTTTCCAATTGTTTACACTCTTCTTTGAGAATGCCTGCGGCACTGCATTTTTTGATCGCTGCAATATATTCGCAGTGTTATCGACTTCTCAATTCTCGCAAACCTGAAGGACTATGGCTCTGCGGACATCCCCGATCCAGGAGCAGCCGGGGCGCTAAACTCAACGAAGAATTTCTCAAACAGGTTGGCGATCAATCGCTGTCGGTAGACAGCACTGCCGCGCAGGTCGGTCAAGGGGGTGAAGGCGTCCCGCAGCAGCGGTTTGGCCCGCTGGATGGTTTCATGGCTCCAGGGTTGGCCGATTAAGAATTCCTCGACTGCTGTGGCTCGAATCGGCGTCGCCGCCACGCCGCCGTAGCCCAGACGGGCATGGCGAATGATCTGCTGGTCGTCCAGATCAACCACAAAGGCGGCGGCCACAATGCTGATGTCGTCCGTGCCGCGCTTGCCGATTTTGTAGGACTGGGCCAGACGCCTTGTGCCCGGAGTGATGGCTTTGGGAATCTGCACCGAGACGATCACCTCGCCGGGCTGCATCACGGTCTGGCGGTAGCCGGTAAAGAACTCGGCTAGGGGCAGGGTGCGAGAGGCGATCTCCCCGGACGACAGGCCCGCCAGGGTGAGCGAGGCATCCAGCGACAGCAGCACCGGGGGCAGATCGCCGATTGGGGAGGCGGTGCCGATATTGCCGCCCAGGGTGGCCCGGTTGCGCACCTGCCGCGCCGCAAACCAGTGCAGCATTTCGTCCAGGCTGGGAAAGACGCCTTGCAGGTTGGCCTCAATGCGGCTGAGGGGAACGGCTGCGCCAATTTCGACGGCTGCCTCGGTCTGGCTGATCTGCTTCAGCTCAGCGACGGCTTCCAGGGAGATCAGCACCGGGTAGTCCTGTCGGTGCCAGCTGATCTCTAGGCCCAGATCGGTCGCGCCCGCCACCAGGGTCGCTTTGGGGTGCTGTTGCAGCAGTTCCAGGACTTCACGCAGCTGGCTGGGCCGGTAGAACTGCTGGCTGTTGCCGCTGTAGGCCAAAGCAGATAGCTCGACCGGGGTGCTGGCCAGCTTCTCGGCAAAACTGTCCTGGGGTGTCACATCCGCCACCTGATGAGCAGCGCGACGAATCGGTAGATAGCCCGTACAGCGGCAGAGGTTGCCTTCAATACAAACATCGTCAGTGGTGGTGCCGTCGTAGTAGGCGGCAAACAGACTCATGATGAACCCCGGCGTACAGTAGCCGCACTGGGAGCCACCCGTTTCCACCATGGCCGCCTGCACCGGATGCAGCTTGCCGTTGGCGATCCCTTCGGCGGTAAAAATTTCGCGGCCCGCCACCGCCCCCAGCGGAATCAAACAGCTATTCATGGCCTGGTAGTGGGGTTTACCATCAGCTCCCTCAGCAATCATCGCCACAGTACAGGCTCCGCAGTCGCCGTCGCCGCAGCCCTCTTTAGTGCCGACATGGCCCTGCTGCCGCAGGTATTCCAGCAGGGTGGTGGTGGGCGAAACGTCCTGGAGCCGAATCAATCTGCCGTTCAAGGCAAAGGTAAGTTGTGTGTCAAGCTGCGCAATCATAAACAGAAGCGAGTGGGGGTAGGAGATCAGGGAAGCCTTTCAAATATCCTATAGTGCAGTCCCTGAAAACTGAATCCCTTTAGACAGTTAGCCTCCCCCCACCCCTCTTTCTAGGCAGGTTTGTATAGCGCTACGCAGCCAGCTTAGGACAGAAGGGGGTATGAGGGCGCAGCCCCCAACCAGGGGTTCCACCCCTGCACCCCGTCCTAACCAAAAAGACTATGGCTATAGAAAATTTCGTATCAACGGCGCAATGCACCCGAGCCGTCTGGGCTAGCTGTAGCCCCTTGGCCTGAGCCTACTCGTGATTGGCAGTCAGGTATTGATGTTTTTCAAACTCACAGGAACCATTGACCTGGTTCCAGCAGCAGTCGTCCTCGAATTCATAGCACTGGCTTGAGTTGGCTCTGCACCTGCTCAAAAGTCCGTCTCAGCTGGGTCAACAGCTCAGCCGTGCCAGGCCAATCCCGATGTTTAGCCTGGACTTCCAGGTCTTCGGCCAGCGTCTCCACAGATTTTGCCCCAATGCTGGCGCTGGCTCCCTTGAGGTGATGGGCAATTTGCTCAATGGCGGCTAAATCCTGCTGCTGGCAGGCCTCCTGTAGCTGCTGCACCTGAAATTGGGTGTCATCAAGGTAGAGTTGGAGCAGCTCCTGTTCAAACTCATAGCTGTGGTCCGCAAGCTGGTGCAACTGTTCTAGATCAAACTGGAGTTCGGTCAAGGTCGCAGTCAGAGCCGCAAGGGCTTGGTCTGCCTGTCCTGCCGCCGCCGTGGGTTGAGAAACTGTCAGTTGAGACACCACTTGCTGCCAGTGGTTTAAGGCAGCAGCCAGGGTTTCGCGCCGCAGCGGCTTCATCAGAAAATCGTCCATGCCTGCGGCCATGGCTGTAGCCTGGTCCTGGGGTTCGTCGCTGGCCGTCAGGGCAATGATCACCGAACGGCCCGGCCCCGGATGTCCCGCCTGGAGCCGCTCTTGCTCACGCTGGCGAATCAGCCGGGCGGCAGTATAGCCATCAATCCCCGGCAGACGGCAGTCCATCAACACAATCGGGTAGAAAGTGTGGGCCATCTGATCCAGAGCCGCCTGACCATGGGTGACTAAATCCGCCTCATAGCCCAGGGATTGCAGCTGCCGCAAAATCACTTTCTGGTTCGTTGGGTTGTCTTCCACTACCAGCAGCCGCAGAGGAGTTTGGGCTGCGGTTGGAGCAGAATCAGGAGCCGGTTGACTTTCCATAAGGTCTACATAGCGCTTCACAGGGAGATAGAGCCAGACTCGGAACTAGACTTAAACCACCTGGGGGAAGGGCTTTCTGGAGTTCGCATCCTCCGAACCGCCCGCCATCCAGCTCTGGTCATAAGCCCTAATCGGCCAACAGCCAGGCCACAACCAACAAACCACCCACCAACAGCACATTAGCAGGCAGATGTAGCGAAAACAGAAGCTCAGCCGGGGTAATAATCAGGGCTTGTACCACAAACAGACCCAGCGCCACAATCATCGTAAACAGGAGAATGGCCACAGCGACTACCCCTCATATTCACTGCTGATTTCGATATCCAGCGTTTCCGCATCGATTTGAATATACAGAATATTGGGCCGACAGCACACCTGGCAATCCTCAACGTAGGACTGAAATCCACCCGCACTCAGATCCACAAAGGTGACATTCGATTCGCCACAATAGGCACAGCTATAGTCTGCCGTATTCTGCACTAGAATTCCCCCTTGTAAGCCTGCACGACCTGCAAGCTGCCCTGGATATGGAACTGGCGGCTGGCATGCTCAAACCCAACTCGCTCCAGCAGATCCAGCACGTCTGTTTTAATAAACTGCCAGGCCGTATCATTTTCAAACAGCCAGAGGAACAGATCCAGACTAACCACATAGAACCAGTGAAATGGCGAATGGAAATCCACAAATGTAAAGGTACCGCCGGGCTTGAGAATCCGATGTACCTCCTGCAGCACCCGCCAGAGCTGCACAGGCCGCATTTCATGTAGGGCAACGCTGGCATGCACCAGATCAAACTGGTCGTTGCCG
>JBJTUI010000196.1:0-13869 GCA_046080625.1 Elainella sp.
AGTATATTTCTTGCGAGCCCGCAGGGTGACGCCGCCGATTTCGCAGGGTTCTTCGTTCTCCAGCAGAAACTGGTGCAGCTCCCGGAAGAAGGGCTGGATCACTTCGCGTTCAATCACCGAGCAGAGCCGCAGGCCAATGTCGGAGTAATCGGCGTAATCGGCGCTGTCGCGGGGCACTGTCGCGGCGTCAAGGACGGCATATTTTTTGTAGGCGGCCAGCAGGTCTTTCTGACTGCGGCTGTCGAGGCCGTTCCAAACCGCTTCGCCGAGTCTGACGCGCAGCCACTGTTTGGGATCGTCGCTGAGGCTGGGCAAGAGGGGCGCAGGTTCGGCAACTGGCAAATTCTCTGGGGAGGGCGGTTCTAGTTCTGGTTCAGAAACTAGCGGCTGGGCAACTGGCGGCTGGGCAACTGGCGGCTGGGCAATCGCGGCTGTGAGCGACTGTAGCTGGATCATCTGCTGCTGCAAATCCTGGAGCTGCTGGGTGAGCTTGGCGATTTGCCGTTCTCGCTCCTGGAGCAACTGCTGTTTTTCGTCTAGCTCCAGCGCAGTCAGGGCCGAACGCACCAGATTGAAATAGTGGGGCTGGGAGACATCGATCTCCTGGAGTGTTTCAACGCTATGTCCCAGAAAGCCACGCCGTTGCTCGGGTTGAATCACCAGCAGATGTCCTTCATCGTTCTGGATGCGCAGCTCTCGTCCGGTGGCGTTGTGGTAAACACCGCCGCTATATTTGCGTTTGCTGTAGTAGAACTCAATTTTTCCGGCTGTCGCTCCAGCAGTATTCTGATTCGAGTAATCGAAAGAATTAACCTCAAAGCAGCTCAAGCCCGCCTGAATCGAGTCTTCCAATGTTCTAATGGGTGGCCTAGAAGATGGTTCGACTGCTTGCTCTGTGGGTTCATCAGCTCCAGGTTCAGGTGCAACAGCCGGCACCTTGAGACTAAACGAATTCAGCAGCGAGACGGAGCGGGGACGGGCGGGCAAGCGCTCCTGGGCGGCCTCTGGCATCGGTCGCGGACTGCCCTGGGCCAAACGAACTCCCACCAGCTCTAGCTCTACCGACCGGACGCCGTTCCATTCGTTCAGCCGCAGCCGGTAGGCGATGTCTACCCGGTTGGGCAGAGGGTAATAGCTGCCCCAGCGCCAGGCCACGGCCTTGAAGCTATAGCTGGGATCGGCGGCTTCAGCCACAGTCAGCTTCAGGTGGGCCTGGTTCTGGCCGATCTGGCGCTGCTCCACAACCTGGACGTTCGGCGTCCAGAACACCGGGTCGGGGTTTTCGATGCCGCAGGGGTGCAGCACGTCTAGCTGGCCAAACAGCTCCAGGGACAGGTCGCGAAACCGGGCCTGCACATCTACCTTGACCAAAGGCTTCAGGTGCTCGGGGCGCAGGGACTGGTGGGCAAACTCCTGCAACCGCTGCCGCACCGCCCCCAGCCGCTCAACTCCGCAGGTAAAACCGCCCGCTGCCCGGTGGCCGCCGTATCTGTCCAGCAGGTCGTCACAGGCGCTCAGCGCTTCAAACACGTCAAATTCGGGGATGCCGCGAGCCGAACCGCGAATTTTGGGGCCAGAGCTGGGGTTTTCTGCTGGGGTTCCTGCTGGCGCATCTCCTAGCACTTCTAGAGCCTTACCCGCTCCATTCTCAGATTCGTTCGCAAATCCATTTCCAGCCTCCTCCCCGGTTTCGCCCTCGCCCGCCTCATCTTCGTAGCTGCCGATGAACACCGGCACCCCATAGCGCTCTACCAGCCGCGAGGCCACAATCCCGATCACGCCGTGGTGCCAGCCGGGCTGCACAATCACCAGCACCCGTGCCTGCTCTGGGTCGAAGCCGGTTTCTAAACACCAAGCCACGGCTTCCTGCTCAATCAGCTCACAGAGGCGCTGGCGCAGCTGGTTGACCTGCTCGCACTTCATCGCCAGCTCCAGAGCGCGGCCATCCTCGTCGGTGGTCAACAGCTCGATCACAATCTGCGGATCGGAGATCCGGCCAATCGCGTTGATGCGCGGCCCCAGGCGAAAGCCAATCGCCTCCGGCTTCAGGCTGGTTTCCTGGCTGAGGCCAGCCACCTGGATCAGCGCCTGCACCCCCGACATGCGGGATTTGGGCAGGAGCTTCAGGCCCCGCTTCACCCAGCGGCGGTTGACTCCGGTCAGGGGGGCCAGGTCGGCAATCGTGCCCAGGGTGAACAGTTCGATCAGGGGCGTGGTCAGATCCTGGGTTTTCTGCAAACTTTGGGCCAGACAGACGGCCAGAATATAGGCCACGCCGACTCCGGCCACACCCCGGTAGGGCGAATCTTCCCGGATTAGCTTGGGGTTGAGGATGGCGTTGGCGGGCGGCAGGCTGGGGGGAATGTCGTGGTGGTCGGTGACGATCACGGCCAGCCCCAGTTCGCGGGCATAGGCGATCGGCTCCTGGGCGGCAATGCCGTTGTCTACGGTCAGGATCAGCCCGACGCCTTCTTCGTGAAATTCCTCGACGATGCGGCGGTTGATCCCGTAGCCTTCCTGCATCCGGCTGGGAATGGCGTAGTCTACCTGGGCTCCCAGATAGCGCAAAGCCCGCAGCAGCAGAGCCGTGCTGGTCATGCCGTCGGCGTCATAGTCACCGCAGATCGCGATGTACTGGCGTTCGGCAATCGCCCGCAGCAGCAGCTCCAGGGCAATCGGCAGGTCCTCAAACTCTTCCAGGGGCGAGGGCAGGATCTGCCGCTCTGGCTCCAGAAACACCTGGGCCTGTTCCGGGGTTTGCAGCCCCCGATTCAACAGAATTTGGGCCAGCAGGGGCGGCAGGTTGAGCGCTTGCGCCAGGGCTTGGGCCGGTTCGGGTTGGGCGGGCGCAATGTGCCAGCGTTGATCGGGGAGGTCGGACACCACGGGACTCAGAAGGCGAGACTGCGGGTTAATTATAGGATAGGGACAGGCGGCGGTTTCGCCCCGCGCCATAAATTCGCCCGGCGCAAGATATCAGGGCGCAGCCCCTAGAAAATTCTTACCTTGCCGTCATCTTCGATGTAGATGCTGCGATCGCCGGGGGGGCGGCCACCGGGCAGGACTTCGATTCGCAGGCTGTTGGCCGTGGGTCGGAACAGCCGCACCTTCAGGGGCAGATCGGTTTCGTCCCAGACGACCAGGGAGGCGTTGGGCCGGGTGCCAAAGTTGGGATCGACCTCGATTTCCTGGCTGGGCAGCAGGGCCACCGGGCTGGTTCCGTAGATCTGCTCGACTTGCACCAGGCTAGACGTGCGGTTGACTACCGAAACCCGAACCCTCTCGCCCGGCGTAAACTGAATTTGGCGCGAGCCGCAGTTGCTGGTGCAGGGCTGGGCCAGTCCGGGTTGCAGCAGCCCACTCGTGCCGACTACCAGACCCGCTCCCAGGGCCGCCAGTCCAATCGCGAAGCGGCGTCTCAGCAGAAAATCGCCCATTTCTTTGTCCTAATTCGGGGTTTTACAGACTTTTCACCAGTATACGCAAGACCATCGCCCAAAATATGTCACAAATATTGACGCGATTGGGCTGGGGGCGAATCCCTATCCAGAGACTTGTTTCCTGGATCGACCGAATTCAGTAGACTGTAGCAATGGTTGGGGGCGGCAATGGTTATGGGCGCTGGTTTTCCACTCCAGCCGCGATTTCCGGCTCACGACCTGGGATAATGCCCTGTGACCAGCCCTGACCGCAGCGATGAACAAGCCGCTAGTGCTGTTATTTCAATGGAGAAATCCTTTATGTTGAAAGCAATTGTTGTGGGCTCACTGCTGGGATGCAGCATCCTGGTATCCCCGCTCTCGGCCTCGGCCCAGTCTTCGGCTCCGGCTCCCTCTGCCCAGCCCGCACCCCAACCCGCGCCAGCCGGGGATGTCAGTCAGGCTGAAGTGGAAAAGTTTGCCAGCACGGTCAAGCAGTTCCAGACGATCCAGGAGGAAGCCCAGCAGCAGGCCGACCAGATTTTGGCCAGCGAAGACCTCAGCCCCGAGCGGTTTAGCCAAATTCTGCAAAGCCAGCGCAACCCCCAGACCCAGCCCTCGCCGGAAGTGACTGACGCCGAACGCCAGAATTTTGACCAGGCGATGGAGAAGCTGGCCGAGCTCCAGAACGCTACGCGGGAGCGGATGGATCAAACCCTCCAGTCGGAAGGGCTGCCGCGCGAGCGCTTTACCCAAATCCTGGGTATGGTGCGTCAGGATGCTGGCCTGCGGCAGCGGATTCAGGAGCAGATGCAGAACTAGGGAGAATTGGGGGCCAGCAGCGAAATTCGCGGAAAGTAGGGGCTATGCCTGATTTATCAGAGCCATAATCAGATCGGGAATGCAGATCAGGAATCAACAAATCCTCCACTTTAATAGGCGAGCGTCGTTCGCTCCCCCCACCCAAATTCCGCTAGCATAAAAAATATTCCTCTCCCAGACGCCCATGCCTGCCGATAGCTCAACTGGAAGCCCAACTGGCTCAGAGTCACTGCCGGAGCGCTATTTCAACCTGATCGACCAGATTGTGGCGATCACTCTGAAGGGGCAGTTGCGGTCGAAGGAGCAGATTTACCAGATGCTGGCCCAGGAGGTGGAGGCCGGCACAGGCGAAATTTTTGAACGCTGTCTCAACCAGCGGCTGGAAACCACCCAAACCCAGGTCGAGCGGGCAGCCGACGAGGCCAAACAGGCCAGAGCTAGCCGCAGCCTGCGGGCGATCCAGGCGATCCAGGGGGAGTGGGAGCGCTACCAGAAAACCCAGCAGACGACGGGGGTGATCAGCTCCGCGACCCAGGCGATTTTGAACGCGCCAGCGGGCGAGCGGTTGACCACCTGGCTGGGCTATGTCGATCCGAATCAGGCTCAGCGATTGACCCAGGAGGGTTTAAAGCAGGTGGCCCAGGCCTTGGAGAGAGCCGCAGCTGCCGATGCGGAAAAGCTGGAGATTCAGCAGCTGGCTGGCGGCATCAGGGCCGGACTGGAGGCCTACCAACGGCTTGAGCCGGTGTTGATTGAGTGGATTTATCAGGTTCCGACAGCGATTGGGTTTGAGGGCGAAACTAGCTGGGGACCCTGGAAGCTCTGGTCGGAGCGGGTGAATCAGCCTACGGCCAGGCAGCTGTTTCAAACGATTGGCGGCAACCAGTCGATTGCGGTCTGGGTGGGCCAGAGCAGTCTGGGCTTGAGCGATTGGGCGATGCTGACGGTACTACTGTCGTTCCTGCAGCGGTCGCTAGTTGCCTGGTTTGAAAAGCAGCCCTATGACTCTAAATGGGGTCTGAAGCAAACCGTGGCCACCTACTTGACCTTTGCCGCGATCTGGAGCGAGATCCTCAACGGCATTAACAGCAGCTCACTGCTGCCCAGTCTACGCGAGCAGCTGCGCCAGGGCAGCTTCCAAGTCTTGATGCAAATTTTCCGCAGCTTTTCCCAGCAGCAATATTTCCCCCTATACGGCGGCATCTTCGCTCTGTTCTCGGGTGATTACCTGAAGAATGCCCTCAGCTATCTCGATGAGCCGTTGAAGCAGGTAGAAGGCACCCAGGAAAAAGCCCGAATTCTGACGCTGCTGGGCTATTCCCAGCGGGCCGTGGGCCGCTATGACCGGGCAGTTGAGTTTCACCAGCAGGCTCTGGAAATTGCTCGCACCGCCGCAGATCACCCCTGTGAAATCGCTAACCTCAACCACCTCAGCCGGATTGCCCTGGCCCAGAAGCAATACGGGCAGGCGATTGACTACAGCCAGCGGGCGCTGATTCTGGCGCGTCAGGCAGGCGACCGGTTGGGTGAGGCCAATGCCCTGACCAATCTGGGCTATAGCGAAGTGCTGTCGGGCCGCGAGCTAGAACGGATGGACAGCGACAGCTACGAGCTGGCAATTGGCTATTTACAGCAGGGCTTACAGCTCTCGGAACAGCAGAGCGACCGCCAGAGTCAGGCGCTGTGCTACAACAGCCTGGGCATCGCCTACGTGATTTTGGAGCAGCCCCAGGCGGCGATTGGCTATCTGGAGAAGGGGGTGCAGGCGGCGCTGGCCTCTGGAGATCTGTATCTGCAAGGGCTGAACCTGGCCTACCTGGCCGAGGCTTGCTATAGTTTGGCCCAACAGCAGCGGGCGATTTTGGCGGCGTTTCTGGCCATGTATCTGCTGGAACAAATCCAGGCGACGGAATGGCGTCAGCCCGCTGGCCTGCTGGCAATTTTGCAGGGACAGCTGGGAGAGGCGTTTGAGCAGACGCGGCGAGAGCTGCGCCCCCAGATCATTGCGGTGATTGGCGTCGATGGCTATGACCACCTGCCGCAACTGCTGGCCAGCTACCGGACAGACGATCAGGGCTCAGACTAGGGATGCTCAGGGATGCTCAGAGCAGGGATGAGGGCGGATAGCTCGGCTGAGCCGTCAAGCTGGACAGGTCGCGGCTGTCTGAACCAGACGGGGCTAAATCACTGACTGAATTGAAACCAGGCTCGGCCAAATCGAGCGGCAGAGGTCTGGTCGCAGCCGGGTTGACCACCGCAGCCAGGGCTGTTCTGCCCAAACGATGCGCGATGTGGCTACACCAGAGGCCGAGGCTGACCCAGTCGTAGAGGGGAAGCAGCCAGCCATAGCGCCAGATCGCCCGGTCCCGAAGGCAGCCGAGGCCGATGATCCAGGCCGTGAGCCAGCGGGTTGTCCAGGTGAGGCCCACCAGAGTCCAGGTGAGGGGCGAGCCGCCCAGCAAGATCAGCAGCAGCAGGCTGAAGACCGTGCCGTATTGCAGAATTCTCAGCGCTTTCCAGGGCAGCGCCTGGATGCTGTGGGTCAGCATCTGGTCAGAGTTGAGGCGACGCCAGAGGGCCGCGAGCGAGGCAGGTTCTCCGACCCGGTCCACAACCTGACGGGAAAGCACCGTGCGATAGCCGAGGGAGCCGGGCCAGTAGCCCAGCTGCGCCCGATGGGCTTGGGGGGCTGTGATCCAGAAGCTGTTGCCATTGTCGAACTGGAGCTGGGTCAGCAAGGCTTTGCGGATCGCCAGGTTGGTTTCCAGGGTGAAGTGAATTCCGGTGCGGCAGCGAGCCAGCAGAGCCGCCGGATAGAGGTCGGCTATTGCGCTCAGGCAGGTTAGCCAGCCCCGACAGCGATAGAAGCTGGTGACAACCCCAACGCTGGGATACCGAAACGGCAGCACCAGCTGCTGCAAATAGTTGGCGGCGACGCGCGTCTGGCTATCGGCAAACACCAGCAGCTGAGACTTGGCGGCGGCAACGGCCTGGGTCCAGGCAGCGGCTTCGCTATCTGCCGTCACCAGACTGATATCTCGGTTCGGGTAGCGCTGCTGGAGCCGCTGAATTTGCTCGACCGCAGCCTCGGATCTGACCGCCGCAAAAATAATCTGGTAGGCGGGGTAGTCTTGCTGACAGAAGCTATCTGGGGCTTTACCGTCAGCCAGGGACTGGAGCACCGTAACCGGGGGATGATAGGGCCGGGTGATGGCGTCGGCGTGGGCCAGGTGGTCGATGGCGCTATAGATCACCGTTCGATAAAACCAGATTGAGCCGAAACAAAGCCCACAGAGAAGAATGCTGAAGCTTAAGGACAAAAGAAGAGATATATCCATCCAACAACTGCCTGCAAAGCGTGTGATGTAGTGGCGTAGGGCACCCAACCTAGCGCAATCGCAATATGATACTCACAAAATGCGAGTTTGTTTCAGCGTTCACCCCTGCTCTGGTCGAAATTCAAACCGGCTCAGCCAGAAACCTGGTAGTTGGAGCCGACGAGAGGCGCGTGAACCTGAGATGGCAGCCGCTGAGGCTAATTTTGTGACGAAATTTGATCGGACCCGCCAATCCGACTAATCAATTAGACCGGCCAGATCCAATCCAGCGAAAGAGGAACCGAAATCAGCTCGAACCAGAATCCGACCGCGCCGAAAGTCAGACCGCGCAAAATCTTAGGCACCCTGATGAATCCGTGGCTCCCCTGTTTGCGGCAGGTCACGGAATCTAGACTTTTGATAATAAGGGGCATGGGGTGAAAAACCGGACTGGCTTAAGCTAAGTTTCACAAAATGTGATTCCCTGTAATTTTTGGCGGCTGAGATAATTTGGCTGCTGTGATTCCCTGTCCAACCAGTACCAGCCGACCGGTATTAGCTGACCAGTATCAGCCGGTAGAGCCCAGGCGGGCAAAATTCAGCCAATTCTGGGATTGGGTCAAATTTGGCGACATTTTTGAGCGTTTGAGCAGGGCCATGGGTTCGACAGGAGGTTTTGCAGTAGTATGAAAGATGGTCTGTGAGCCTATCGCCCCAAAGTTCCAGCCTTTATCACTTCATCCGTTGAGCTACACATCGCCTTTACGGGCTTACGAACCTATCTTCACCTGAACTCTGTCTCTACACTCTGTTGGAGCTGCATCAGCAGAGGCCGATTATTCCTAGCTCAGTTCCTAGCTCAGTATCCTGTTGTGATCAGACCCTGCATCTCGGATTCAACAGCTGGCGGGAAACTGGTACCCCAGAAGCAACTATTGCCACGATTGGGCTAGCGGTTAGGCGACTTGGCCTTTCCGCATCTAGCCTCTCCGTATCTGATGAGATTTACAGCGGTTTTCAGATCAATAAATCACGGTAGCGGGGTGCAGGGGCTATGTCCCTTGCTGGCATTGCCCCCCTCCTGTAGCTGATTGAAATGAAAATGGCTATAAATACTGAGTTTAAATACAGTGAAACTTATTGCCAGGGCCGCATGGTTCTGCCCTGCACCACTTGATCCGCTGGGTTGAAATTGTTATGTATGGCTGCAAGACTTCCTATGAACCGTTTTGGGAACTGTTGGGATGACTAGACCGCTCGTTCCCCCCACCTCTTACCAAACCCATTTGGCCCGCTGGCTGCTCAAAACCGATCGCTCCGGATCTGCTAGTCATGCGGCCAAACACGCTTGGTGGAAAGTAATGTGTTTAACTGGCGTTGACTATTTTTCAACGCTGGGCTATCAGCCCGGAATTGCGGCCCTGGCGGCAGGCTCGCTCGCTCCGCTAGCGACGCTGATTTTGATTTTGTTAACGCTGTTTGGAGCCCTGCCGATCTACCGTCGGGTGGCGGCTATGAGTCCCCACGGCGAAGGCTCGATTGCCATGCTAGAGCACCTGCTGGACTGGTGGCAGGGCAAGCTGCTGGTGCTTTGTTTGCTGGGGTTTGTCGCCACCGACTTCATCATCACGATCACGCTTTCGGCGGCTGATGCTGCGGCCCACATTCTGGAAAACCCCTTCGTGCCCGACTTCCTGGCCGGACAGCAGGTCAGCCTCACTCTGCTGCTGGTGGCGCTGCTGGCGGTGGTGTTCCTCAAGGGTTTCCAGGAGGCAATCGGGCTGGCGGTGCTGCTGGTGTTCATCTACCTGACGGCAAATCTGATTGTGGTGGGAGAGGGCCTGCTGGAGATCCTGCGCAATCCCGGAATTTTGCTCGACTGGCAGCGAGCCCTATTTGCCAGCCACCAGAACAACCCGCTGCTGCTGCTAGGGATTGCCACCCTGCTGTTTCCCAAGCTGGCCTTGGGCCTGTCTGGCTTCGAGACGGGCGTGGCCGTGATGCCGCTGATTCGCGGTTCCAGCACCGATACGGAGATTAATCCTCGGGGCCGCATCCAGAACACCTACAAACTGCTGACCGTGGCCGCCCTGATCATGAGCTTCTTCCTGCTGACCAGCAGCCTGGTGACGACCCTGCTGATCCCAGCCGCCGAGTTTCAGCCGGGCGGGCCTGCCAACGGTCGAGCCCTGGCCTACCTGGCCCACCGGATGTTTGGCGATGGGTTTGGTACCCTCTATGACCTCAGCACTATCTCGATCCTCTGGTTTGCCGGAGCTTCGGCCATGGCGGGGCTGCTCAACATTGTGCCGCGCTACCTGCCGCGCTATGGCATGGCTCCCAACTGGGCCAGCGCAGTGCGGCCCCTGGTTCTGGTCTACACGGCGATTGCCTTCATCGTGACCCTGATCTTTCAGGCCAACGTCGATGCCCAGGGCAGCGCCTACGCGACAGGGGTGTTGGTGCTGATGAGTTCAGCCGCCTTTGCCGTCACCCTGCTGGCCTACCGGCAGCGCGCCCCCCGCGCCCTGGCTGGGTTTAGTTTGATTACGCTGGTGTTTCTCTACACCACAGTTGTAAACGTGATTGAGCGGCCCGACGGTCTGCACATCGCGGCGTTCTTCATCGGCACAATCATCGTGACTTCGCTGGTATCCAGGGTCTGGCGGTCTACCGAGCTACGGGCCGAGCGGATCGAGTTGGACGATCTGGCCCGCCAATTTATCGCCGCTGAGGCCAACTGGGAAATTATTCGCTTGGTCGCCAATCGGCGCAACGCGGGCAATCAGGCCGAATATTTCTTCAAGGAGCAGCAGGTGCGCGAGGATAACCACATCCCGGACTGCAAGCCGATCCTGTTTCTGGAAGTGCAGGTGGCCGATGCCTCCGACTTCGCAGGCGTGATCAAGGTGCAGGGCGTAGAGGTTGGTCCCTACCGCATCCTGCGGGCTGAGGGGGCGGCGGTGCCCAACACGATTGCGGCCCTGCTGCTCTACATTCGCGACCAGACGGGCCGGTTGCCCCACGCCTACTTCGGCTGGATTGAGGGCAACCCGATCCAGTACCTGCTGCGGTTTATTCTGTTTGGCGAAGGCGATATTGCCGTGGTGACGCGGGAGGTGCTGCGAAAGGCGGAACGGAACCCCAGACGTCGTCCGGCGATCCATGTGGGCGGATGAGGGGGCAGATAAGGCGCTGGCTAGGTTAACGCCGCTGGCCGAGCCGGAGATCGGGCCAGAACTTTGCAACTGGGAGCAAATTTTCCGGTACCAGCAATGGCACACTGGTAGGGAGATGGACGAAAGCTGGTTTAAATGCCAGATTATTGGTCAAGCCGATGGTGCCGGGGTCAGTCACCCATGAGCCGCCTCGGCAGAATCACAAGCGCCCTCTCAGCCATTCATCAAGATTGCCATGAAGCCCAACCCTATCGTTTCTGCCCTAGTCGCCGTCGTAAGCTGTAGCGGTCTGCTGGCCCCGGTGGCGGTCGCGGACGAAGCCAGCGAAGCCGATACGATCCAGTCCCCCAGCGGCAGAGTCATTCCCTACGCCTGCTATGACCGGGCGGGCAACGTGGTGTTTACGACCACGAACCCCCAGGAAACCGTGGGCTGGGAACTGGGCTGCCGAGAAATCCAGTACGAGAGCGTCGAGCCTGCTTCGCCGCCGATCACCTATTTCCAGTGCTTCGATGAAAATGGCGGCATTGCCTTCAGCACGGTGGATGAAGATGTGGCGGAGGAATCGGATCTGTTCTGCCGCGAGATTGGCACCCGCCTGAGTCGGCCTGTGGTGCTGCGTCCGGTCTATTACGAGTGTTTCACGACCACGGGTGAACTGGCCTTTACCACCAGCTACCCCCAGGATACCTACGGCTGGAAGCCCGGCTGTCGGGAACAGCAGTCCCGCGATATGGTGACCGCCACCCAGCCCACCGACCAGCCCCAGACCCGCTTTGAATGCCTCAACACCAGCGGCAACGTCGCCTTTACCACCACCGATCCCCAAGAGGTGCGACGCTGGAAGCTGGGCTGTCGCCAGGTTTCTCCCTGATTTCACCCTGCCTAATTGAACCCAAGGAGCCAACCCCGCTGGGGCATGACGCGGATTCCTAGAGCCACAGACTGGGTGCAGGCATGGTTTGAGCGACTGGACGGCTCGGCACCCCAGGAGGTTGGCGGGCAGCTGGCCCAGCAGCACTGCCGCACCGGACTGCTGATCAGTCTCTTGGTGCCGGTTTACTTCGCTGGCCTCATCGGGCTCTATCAGTTCAACCACCCCTACATCGTGCAGGATGATGCCCGGCAGCACGTTGTGTTTTTGCAGCGCCTGCTCGATCCGGCTGCGTTTCCGGCAGACCCGATTGCCGACTACTTTACGGCAGTTGCCCCCACAGGCTACAAAGCGCTGTATGGCCTGGCCGCAAATCTGGGCCTGCCGCCACTCACCTTTGCCCAACTGCTGCCGCTGCTGCTTGGCCTGGTATCTACCTACTTTCTCTACCGGGTCGCGATTCTGCTCTGGCCCCTGGCCCTGAACGGGGTGCTCGCCAGCCTGATCTTCAACCAGCAGCTCTGGCTGAACGACGATCTGGTGTCGGCCACGCCCAGAGCCTTTGTCTACCCGATCTTCACGGCTTTTTTGTACTTCCTGCTGCGGCGCACCCTGGTTCCCTGTCTGGTGACGCTGCTGCTGCAAGGGCTGTTTTTTCCCCAGCTGCTGCTGGTGCAGGTGCTGATGCTGGCCCTAAAGCTAAGCTGGCCTTCAGAACCGGGCCGCGACCGCCGGGATCTGCTGTTTTTGGGGGCGGGGCTGCTGGTGGCTGCGACAGTGCTGTTGCCCTATGCCCAGTCGGCTTCGGCGTTTGGCCCGGTGATTACCGCCGCCCAGATGCGAGCTATGCCCGAATATGGCCTGGGGGGACGCAGTGAATATTTTGGCGTCGGGCCACTGGCCTTCTGGCTGCTGGGCAACAGCGGTCTGCGAATACCAGTTTTCCCCTCGATTGTTCTGGTGGGGTTTGGGCTGCCGGGGCTGCGGCTGCGGCGGCCTCAGCTACAGCTACTCGGTCAGCTGGGGCTGGCATCCCTGCTGCTGTATGGTCTGGCCCATCTGCTGCTGCTGCGGCTGCATTTTCCCAGTCGCTATACCTACCACAGTTTTGTGATTGGGCTGTCGCTGGCGGCTGGCGTTGTCCTGAGCTGGGGGCTGGAGCGCGGCTGGCGAAGGCTGCGGCGGGGCCGACTGGGGCGACGCGATCAGCTTGTCCTGGGCTTGACGGCGGTGGTCGCGGCTGTGGTGATTGCGGTGCCTGCTGTTCCGGCCCTGGTAGTCAGGTTTCAGGGCTGGGTGATTGGCGACCAGGTGGCCCTGTATGACTACCTGAAGCAGGTGCCGCAGCCGCGCATCGCCTCGCTGGCCGAGGCCGCCAATAGTTTACCGGCCTTCACGGGGGCTTCTGTTTTGGCGGGGCGCGAGTTTGCCCTGCCCCATCACCCGGCCTATTACCAGCAGTTTATCCGGCGAACCAGCGATCTGATTCAAGCCCAATACATCGCTACGCCTGCTTCACTGGCTGATTTCATTCAGACCTACGGTATCACCCATTTTCTGCTCGATCGCCTTGCCTTTACCCCAGACTATTTACAGCAGCAGGATTGGTTAATTAACAGCGTGCTGCGCGATCAGGTGACACAGATCAGGCGAACACAGATCAGGCGAACACAGATCGGGCAAACACAGATCGGGCAAACACAGCAGCCAGCCGAGCCGCCCCTGCTGATGTCGCTGATCCAGCCTTGTACAGCGGTTTCTACTGCGGAACTGGTGCTGCTAGATGCGGCCTGTTTGCGAGCAGCGAGCCCTAGTCAGGCCCGGAATTACAGTAAGCCCAGGTCTAGAGATGACGCGCCAGTTCGGCCACAACCCTGATCAGGTGGTCTGGATCAAGCGGTTTGGGCACATGCAGCTGAAACCCGGCGGCAATGGCCCTGGCCTTATCAGACTCGCGAGCAAAGGCGGTGAGAGCGGCAGCCGGGACTTGACCGCCCTGCTCAGGGGGCAACCGGCGGATGGTTTGGATCAGGCTATAGCCATCGGCTTCGGGCATGGCGATGTCGCTCAGCAGAATATCGGGCGGCTGCTGCCGGAACTGGGCCAGAGCTGCCTCCACCGACTCCACCACCGTTACCCTGGCCCCAGCATTCTCCAGCGCTACCTGTAAAAACTCCCGGCTGTCGGGTTCGTCGTCCACCACCAGCACCCGCAGTCCGAGCGGAATCACCGCCCCCGGAGAAGGGAGAGCTGCTTCT
>JBJTUI010000197.1:0-3896 GCA_046080625.1 Elainella sp.
GGCATTGCTGAATGGGGATATGATTTAGTGAGGAACGGGCACCTCGCCAAACTTGAGGTAGTGCAGTAGCAACCGAATCGAGTGCTTCAGCATCTCCACGGACTTGGAGTAGCACAACGTCTTGCGGTGCAACCGGGCCAAGTAGTGTCGCAACCGTGTGTTCTCTCCCTCCACTCTCGTCATGTAGGTCTTACTGACAATCTGGTCTCCTGCTGGAATAAAACCGGGATACACACTCCAGCCATCTGTGACCCAGAAGTAGCACTTCCAGACCCGCACAGCCTGCCACAAGGGCTTGAACGTCTCGCTACTGTGGTCGCCAATCACCCAACCCAGAAGACCTGCCCTGAAGTGGTCTACCGCTGTCCAAATCCAGAGTTTGTTTTTTTTGAGCCGACAAAAGTTTCAAGCTCATCTAACTCGCCCACCTCAGGCGTCACATCCGGCTCATAAGCATCGGGCAGCAGTTGGCCCGTTTGTTTGACCCAAAGGATCACAGTAGTATGGTGAACACCCTTGACCCGTTGGATAGCCCGGAAGCCCATGCCGTTGAGGTAGAGTTTGAGGCATTCCTGTTTGAAGGCTTCTGAGTAGCCTGAAGGCGGATCGTAGGTTTCGATGAATTGACGTCGACAAGCCTTGCAGAGGTAGTTTTGTTTACCTCTTTGCCTGCCGTTCTTACTGATGTCGGTTGAGCTACAGTCAGGACATTGCATTGGGTCTACCTTGATTTCATATCACTATTATGCAACGCCGCAATTTCTCGCTTTGCCCTGTCCTCTCCTTCGGCAAAAATTGAGCGGTAGACGGAAGATTCCCACATGATGTCTCTCCGCAATAGTCGATAAATCACTTCGTCCTCTAATTTTATCCCAGCTAAAATGCCTGATGCTGCTGTCAGTTTGGCCTGCGTCGCAGGGTTGCTTGCGGACAATCGTACTATAGAATCTCGCAGCCCCATCAGCTTATTAGGAAAGTATTCTCAATTACTATTGACATTAATTCTCAATAAACTTAGGATAAATAGCAGAGTGTTCTCCTCTCAAAGGATCGGCAGGTGGGATTGGTCAGTTGGCCAGTCCCCCATTTTTTTAGTAGACGCAGCAGAAATGCCGCTGGTTTGGCAGCAGATTCCGGTCCAGCGAGCGTCACAGACCGATACACTGAGAAATGGACCTTTAATTCGCCTGATCGCCATGTCTTCCGTTCAATCTATTCCTGCTACAACAGCGGATGCTGCCAATCTTGACGCTATTTTGCCTGACGACATTCTGTATGACGCAATTGTGATTGGCTCGGGGATTGGCGGGCTGGTGACGGCCACCCAACTGGCAGCCAATGGCGGCAGAGTGCTGGTGCTGGAGCGCTACTTGATTCCGGGCGGCAGTGCGGGCTATTTTGAGCGGTCGGGCTACCGGTTTGACGTAGGGGCCTCGATGATTTTTGGGTTCGGCAATCGGGGTACCACCAACCTGCTGACCCGCGCCCTGGATGCGGTGCAGGTCCAGATCGAAACGATTGCCGATCCGGTGCAGGTCCACTACCATTTGCCGGGTTTGGATCTGAGAGTCCACCGCGATTATGAGAAGTTTTTGCAAGAGCTGGGCGATCGGTTCCCCCAGGAGCGGCAGGGGATTCGCCAGTTCTATGACGAGTGCTGGCGGGTGTTTAACTGCCTCAACGCTATGGATTTGCTGTCGTTAGAAGAGCCGCGCTACCTGACCCGCGTATTTTTTCAGCATCCGCTGGCCTGTCTGGGTTTAGTGAAATATCTGCCCCAAAACGTCGGCGACATTGCCCGTCGCTATATTCAAGACCCGGAACTGCTGAAGTTCATCGACATAGAATGCTACATCTGGTCGGTGGTGCCAGCCGACCGGACGCCGATGATCAACGCGGGTATGGTGTTCAGCGACCGACACTACGGCGGCATCAACTATCCCAAGGGCGGCGTCGGCCAGATTGCTCAAAAGCTGGTGGAAGGGTTAGAGAAAGCGGGCGGTCAGATTCGCTATCGGGCCAGGGTGACGGAAATTGTCTGCGAGCAGGGGCGGGCCGTGGGCGTGAGGCTGGCTTCCGGGCAGGTCTACCGGGCCAAACGGATTGTCTCGAACGCCACCCGCTGGGACACGTTTGGCAAACTCCTGCCCCAAGCTCTACCGCGCTCTGAACAGAAATGGCAGCAGCGCTACCAGAAATCGCCCAGCTTCTTCAGCCTGCATCTGGGGGTCAAGGCCGAGGTGCTGCCGCCCGGCACCGAATGCCACCATGTGGTGCTGGAAAACTGGGACGAAATGGAAAGCGCCTATGGCACGATTTTTGTCTCGATTCCCACCCTGCTCGACCCGGAGTTGGCTCCCGCTGGCTACCACATCCTGCACACTTTCACGCCCTGCTGGATCGAGGACTGGCAGAACCTCTCTGCTGCCGACTACAGCCACAAAAAAGAAGAAGTGGCTGCCCAGATCGTGGCCCGACTGGAAGCGCTGTTTCCTGGGTTGGCCGCAGGTCTAGACTACCAGGAGGCCGGTACTCCCCGCACCCACCGCCGGTTTTTGGGACGGGTCGATGGTACCTATGGCCCAATTCCCAGCCGCAAACTGCTGGGCCTGCTGGGTATGCCGTTCAACCGCACCTCGGTCCCCGGACTCTACTGCGTCGGCGACAGCACCTTCCCCGGCCAAGGGCTCAACGCCGTCGCCTTTTCTGGGTTCGCCTGTGCCCACCGGATCGCCGTCGATCTGGGCCTGGAGCCTAAATCAGGCCGGACCTAGTTGCGAATAATTACCTCAACTCGCCGGTTCTGCTGGCGACCCTCAGGATTGTCGGAGCCGCCGGGATGAGTATTGGCCGCCACCGGATCGGCTTTGCCGAAGCCCTTGGTTTGCAGCTGCTTTGCCGGAATGTCGAGTTGCTCAACCAGGTAGGTTTTGACCGACTTGGCCCGGTTCTCAGACAGGGTTTGGTTGTAGGCGTCGCCGCCAATGCTATCGGTGTAGCCGTTGATTGCAACCGGAGCCTGAGCGTAGTTCTTCAGCAGCACGGTCAGTTTGACCAGGGTAGGAGCCGCACTGGGCCGCAGGTTGTACTTGCCAAAATAGAACAGAATATTTTCGGGCAAGACCACCACAATCCCTTGAGCGGACTGTTTGGCGGCCAGATCGGTCAGCTAACCAGTAGGCTCCGCCGCCCATCAAACCCAGCAAAATCGTAAACAGCATTCCCAGCAGAAACCCTTTGATACCAATTCTTTTTGAGGCTACACAGAATAAATGGGGGTCAAGAGGGCTGCGCCCCCTTGTGGGGACTCCGTCCCCACACCCCTCTTTCTATGCAGGTTCATAGAAAATTGGTATAACTCCGTTTCCCCTGCCGGAGGCGTTGGCAGAAGTCAGCAGAGCTGCATTTTGATCGCGAGCAGCATTCACCTGGGAGCGATCTGATAAATTCGACATAGAAGTTCACCAAAACTCGGTTAGACGGACTGAAGCGATCTCTTGAGTTTTTGAACAGCAAGCTTTGCACGTTCTACTAGCGCAGCAGGCGCAATTCGAACAATGCGATCAGATAAAGCTCAACAGGAAACAGCTCAATAGGAAACCCTGCAATTACACCAAATCTTGTAACGGTCGTGGACAGGAACAAAGTTTGCTGTGCCCAGCTTATTGGTACTTTGCCGGAGCAGGACCGATTGGGTGGTATATGTTGTCTAAATCCTATCCCAGCCCGTCTGGCGGCTGGCTAAATCGTTAGAAAAACGGCTTTGTTGCATGAAGAGGGGTTGCGGAGGTGGAGCGGCATGGTAAGTTTCAGTTACCACACAAAAAGTAATTGCTCAACCTAGACAGAATAGGGGGTTCAGACCTCTTGCCGACCATTTTCAGAAATTTTCTGCA
>JBJTUI010000198.1:0-4781 GCA_046080625.1 Elainella sp.
GCCCCCGTCCACGAAGCCCTCGTCACCTCGCCCAAATCCTGGCAGATCATCTGCCCCCGCCCCGACCACTGGCACGTCATGGCCGGTCCCATCGTCCAGCAGGGCCAGCTCGTTGGCGCAGTCGGCTTCACCCGCAGCCGCGACCAGCCTAGCTTCAGCTCCACCCATCTCGCCGACCTCAGCGCCCTCTGCCTCCACCTCTCCACCCGTCTCACCGCCCTGCAAAGCCACCCCACCCCCCAAATTCCACGCCCCACCCCCCGCCTCACTCCCCGCGAGCAGGAAATCGCCGACCTCGTCGCCCAAGGCCACACCAATGTCGAAATTGGCGCTCGCCTCTGGATCACCGAAAACTCCGTCAAACAAGCCCTGAAGCGGATGTTTCGCAAACTCGCAGTCTCATCCCGCGCCGAACTGATCGCCAAACTCAGCGACTGGAGCTTCGGAAGCCAAAACTGAACTGAAAGCTGTAGTTCAAAAGAACTATGATACAATTGAACCAAATTTAACAGGGTTACCAGTCTGAATTCTCAACGCTGGTTTCCTCGACGAACGCCAGCCTCGGCTGTCTCACAACGAGTATTATCAAATCATAATGAGAATTATATTGGAACTACAATTCTTATTTTGAGACAAAAAGAGCGCTGAGTCCGATTAAATGGTTCGGGTCAGCTAGTTCGGGCCAGCTAGTTCGGGCCAGCTAGTTTGGTCAACCAGTTTGGGGTAACCATGGCCTAGGTCAATGGCAGCTCAGGTCAAATCTCCCGGTCTTAACTTCACGGTCTTAACTTGAGAATCAAGTCCTCGTTATCAGTCTTATTTTGAGATAGAAATTCTCGATATGGGATAAATGAATTGGGATCTATCTGGCAGGTCGGTGTAATGATCCTGAAGAGGGTAGGGCTGCCCTCAGCAATCTCTACCCCATCTTTGGTTAAATCAGGCCCGGCGGCTGTTTTTCTACCTTAAGACTGAGGCAAAACTCTGACTTATAGGGGAGGATTAGAGACACTGCTCTTATTCTGCTGCTTCACCCCCTACGATCCTGTGTGTGCCTCTTCTTTCCGGATTCTCGTGGTCGATGACCTCGAAGATAATTTGTTTCTGCTGCAAACAGTTTTAGAGGCAGAAGGCTACAAAGTTGACACAGCGAATAGTGGACAGTCTGCCCTGCTTAAAGTCAAGGCTGCACCGCCCGATCTGATTCTGATGGATCTGATGATGCCAGACATGAACGGATATGAAGTCACTCGCCAGATCCGCCAGGATCAGGAACTGCCATTTGTGCCAATTCTGCTGATCACCGCCCACGAGGAAAGCAATGCGCTTCGAGGATTAGCGCTAGGGGCGAACGACTTCATCCGCAAACCCATTGAATTCGATACACTGCTCGCCCGAATTCAAGCATTTTTACAGTTTGGTCAAAATCCACCCTCTCCATAGGCAGGTCAGAAGGCAGGTCAGACTCCTGCACCGAGACCTGAAGCAGATCTGTTTCTAAGTCCAAAGGCTGATGATAGGCATAAATCGAAATAACCTGAGCTATGGTGCTCTAGCATTCACCGTCTCCCTTCTGTTGTTGCTAGCCTTTCCAGAATGGTGGGACAATCTGCTTACAGCCAATGGATTTATTCCCCACGGCCATTGCTACCTCTGGAAACCCGGACTGGTCTGGCTGCATGTCGCCTCAGATTCACTGATCGCGCTAGCCTACATTGCCATTTCCGCCACCCTGGCCTTCCTGGTTTACAAAACCCGCCAGAAAATTCCCTTCCACTGGATGTTTCTGGCCTTCGGCACCTTCATTATTGCCTGCGGCAGCACCCACTTCATGGACGTGTGGACCCTCTGGCATCCTACCTATTGGCTGGCTGGAGCCTTGAAAGCCCTAACGGCCATTGCCTCCGTCACCACCGCCACCGTTTTACCCTGCCTGGTGCCCCGCGCCCTAGCGCTGATTGAATCTGCCAGACTATCTGAAGAGCGGCGATTACATCTGGAAGCAGCCAACAACCGGCTGGCCTCCCTCAACGATCAGCTCCAGACCGTCGATCAGCTCAAGACCCAGTTTTTCGCCAACGTCAGCCATGAACTCCGCACTCCCCTCGCCCTGATTCTTGGACCAGTTGAGAAACTGCTCAAACAGGACCTCAACCAGGACTCGCATCGCGATCTGGAGCTAGTCAACCGCAACGCCCGCCTCCTGCTCAAGCAGGTCAACGATCTGCTCGATGTCTCCAAGCTAGAAGCCGGCAGAATGGCGCTCAACCCCGCTCCGGTTGACCTGCCCCACCTAATTCGCTTGACCGCAGCCAACTTCGATGGCCTCGCCGAGGAAAAGCAGATTACCTTCCTAATTGAGACACCCGAATCGCTCCCTACCGAACTGGATGCAGCGAAAACCCAGCGAATTCTGCTCAATTTGCTTTCTAATGCATTCAAGTTCACGCCCAGCGGCGGTATCGTTCGCTGCACCCTGGAAGTTTCCCAACCAGCAGCCCAGCCGCCAGCCGCCAGTGAGACGGCAATCGACGCCAAAACGCCTCCACAGCGAGCAGTAATCTCGATCCAGGATAGCGGTTCAGGCATTCCGGTTGAGCTGCGTCAGACCATCTTTGAACGATTTAACCAGGGAGAAGGCGGCACCACTCGCCGCTTTGGCGGCACGGGTTTAGGATTAGCAATCGTCAAAGAATTTGTCGAGCTTCAGGGCGGCACGATCCAAGTCGGCGATGCGCCCGAAGGCGGCGCAAAATTCACCCTTGAGCTGCCGCTGCGAGCGCTTGCCACGGCTGCTCTACCCGCCCCATCTTCTAACCTGGAGCAGAGCGAAGAGATGGCAGGCCTGATGATCGAAGAGCTGCGTTCTCGCCCTCCCCACCCTACCCCCAGCCAGGAGCAAAACCCCGAAAAGCCGCTGGTATTGGTAGTAGAAGACAACCCTGAGATGAACCAGTTCATCGTCAACGCCCTCGCGCCAGATTACCGAACAGCCACCGCTGCCGACGGGCAGACCGGACTACAGCAAGCCCTCGTCCTCCAGCCCGACCTCATTCTCAGCGATGTGATGATGCCCCAGATGGGCGGCGATCAGCTGGTTCAGCAGCTGCGGACCTATCCAGAATTGGACAATACGCCAGTGGTCATGCTCACCGCCAAAACCGACGACGAGCTGCGGGTCCAGCTGCTGCGCGGAGGCGCTCAGGACTACCTGATGAAACCCTTCTCCCTGGAAGAACTGCGGGCAAGAGTCGGCAACCTGATTGCCATCAAGCGGTTGCGCGACCTGTTGCAGCAGGAACTCGCCAGCCAGAATCATAACCTGGAAGCCCTAGTCCAGGAAGTCAGCCTCCGCCGCCGGGAACTCCAGCTGGCCCTACACAGGCTTCAGCGTCAGGCCGAGGAGCTAGAACAGGCCAACCGTCTGAAAGACGAATTTCTGGCGATCGTATCCCACGAACTCCGCACCCCCCTCAACGCCATCCTGGGCTGGGCAAACGCTCTCCAGACCCGCAAATTCAGCGAAACCGTCACTGCCAGAGCCCTAGAGACAATCGAACGCAACGCCCGGCTCCAGACCCAGCTAATCGAAAACCTGCTGCTAATTTCCCGCCTATCGCTCGGCAACCTGCTGCTAGACAAGCGCTCGGTTGATTTACGCCCGGTGATTGAAGCCGCTCTCCAAATCGTCCAGCCCGGAGCCGCCGCCAAAGCAATCCACCTACAGGCTGATCTAGACCCTGCGGTCGGCCCCATTCACGGCGACAGCGATCGCCTGCGGCAGGTGATCGAAAATCTGCTGTCCAATGCCGTCAAGTTTACTCCCCAGTCAGGACAGATCGAGATCCGGTTAGCCCAGCAGGATGACAGCGCCATCATTCAAGTTAAAGATACGGGAGAAGGGATTCCAGCAGATATGCTCCCCCATATTTTTGATGACTTTCGTCAGGCAGATAGCTCCACCACGCGCAAACACGGCGGGCTGGGCCTGGGGCTGGCGATTGTGCGACAGTTGGTTGAGCTGCACGGCGGTCAAATTCGAGCTGAGAGCCAGGGGAAAGGCCAGGGCGCAACCTTCACCGTCACGTTGCCCCTACAGGTAACTTCAACTCCGCCCCTATATCTCCGTTAGTTTCAATAGCTCCTGCGGCTCAAACGCCGGTAAAGCTCTTTGGTAAAGGATAGAGGAAAATAAGTAGGCAGTAGAGCTTCTCGCCCTCATTTGGGCTGGATTACTTTAAAGACGCATTATGCCTCCGGCAGACTACGCCTTTCTTGGATGCCGCAGGCTATACGACTTCGCTCAGTGCTCAAATTCTTGCTATAAGAGGTTGAGCGAAGTCGTTGGCATCGCCTGCCCAAAGGGCATAACCCGGAATATTGGTCTGTAATTTAATGGAGCCTACCTACTTAGATGAAGTTTGGTGCTGCTTGTGGATTTTCTCTGGAAAAATATAGTTTTTCATGTATTTTGAAGTAGAATGCTGCTCTCATTATCTATGGACATCTTTGGATTTTGTGGCTATCTTGTCAGCGAGTACGAAACCTTCTCTCACAGGTTTATGAGCACTCCAAGCAATAAAGTATCCTATAATCATGAGGAGCAGAGTTTCCAGGTAAAGCGGATGAAAGCAGACATCCTTAGACTTGTTGCTTTTTAAGGTAAGGTAATTTTGTCCCTGACCTAAAAATCCAGTGCTCAATATTCGACGTGCGCTTGAAAATGACCGCCTATTACGGGCATTGACTGGACTGAATCGCAAAGCGTTTGACGAGTTGTG
>JBJTUI010000199.1:0-7079 GCA_046080625.1 Elainella sp.
GGCGCAGAGCTGCCAGAAGCGCTATTGGTGGCTTTACCCAGCTATGGCGAGGTGCTGAGGCCGAGCTATGCGGTGCGCGACCCGGACAGGCAGGACTGGGTTTTGTTGATTCAGGAAACCAGGCCGGGACTGCCGTTTGACGAGGACGATCCGGCTAGCGCTACCGGACAGGGCTGGCAGGCCAGCATTCAGGCCAAGTTTGAGCGACTGCTGCGGGAAACGGGCGTTGCTGCCGGACTGTTGGTGAACGGCACCGAGCTTCGGCTGGTCTATGCGCCCAGGGGAGAGTCGTCGGGGCATCTCACCTTTCCGGTGCAGGCGATGACCGAGGTGGCGGGGCGGCTGATTCTGGGGGCGCTGGTGCTGCTGCTGGGTGCAGACCGACTGTTCAACGTGCCGGAATCTCAGCGCTTGAGCAAGCTATTGGAGGAGAGCCGCAGCTACCAGGCCGAGGTGTCTACCCAGCTTTCGGGTCAGGTGCTGGACGCCCTGTGGGAGCTGCTGTGGGGGTTTCAGGCGGCGGACGCAGCGGCCAGCGGCAAACTGCTCCGGGATCTGGCCGAAACCGATCCGCAGCAGATCTATGGCGGGCTGATTGCCACCCTGATGCGGCTGGTGTTTCTGCTCTACGCTGAAGATGAAGGGCTGATGCCAGACGATGAGGTGTATCAGCGTCACTATGCGGTTTCGGGGCTGTATGAGAAGCTGCGGGAAGACGAGGGCAGCTACCCAGACACGATGGATCAGCGCTATGGAGCCTGGGCGACGCTGCTGAGTCTGTTTCGGCTGGTGTATGACGGCGGCGGCCCCACCGAGGAATATTTGCCCGCCCGCCACGGGCAGTTGTTTGACCCGGATGAGTACCCGTTTCTGGAAGGGCGTCCGTCTGCCTCGCAGTTTAAGCAATCCGGCAAGCTGGCAGCGCCCCGGATCTCGGATGGGGTGGTGTACCGGATGCTGGACAAGCTGCTGATGCTGAACGGGGAGCGGCTCTCCTATCGGGCGCTGGACGTGGAGCAAATCGGCTCGGTCTATGAGGCGATCATGGGCTATGAGGTGGAAATTGCCCAGGGGCGGGCGATTGCGGTGCGGCCCAACGATGTGGTGGTTGATGTAGACAAAATTCTGGCGCTCAAGCCAGCCGACCGGGCCACGCTGCTCAAAGATGCGGGGTGTGAGCTGAAGGGGGCAGGGCTGAAGGATCTGAAGGAGGCTAAAACGGCGGAGGCAGTTGTGGCGGCGATTGGTCGGCGAGTGTCGCCCAGAACCCGGAATCTGCTGGCGGTGGGCAGTCTGTTTTTGCAGCCGGGGGAGGAGCGGCGGCGGAGTGGCTCGCACTACACGCCCCGCAAGCTAACCCAGCCGATTGTGGAGAAGACGCTGGAGCCGGTGCTGAAGAATTTAGGCGAACATCCGACGCCAGAGCATCTATTAGATTTGAAGGTGTGCGATCTGGCGATGGGGTCGGCGGCGTTTTTGGTGGAAGCCTGTCGGCAGCTAGGAGACAAGCTGGTGGAAGCCTGGAACTATCACGGCAAGCCTGCGGATTTGCCGGAGACGGTGGAAGACGTGGTAGTGGCGCGGCGTTTGGTGGCCCAGCGCTGTTTGTATGGCGTCGATAAGAACCCGTTTGCGGTGAATCTGGCGCGGCTGTCGCTGTGGCTGGTGACGCTGGCCAAGGATCTGCCGTTTACGTTTCTAGATCACGCCCTGAAGTGTGGTGATTCGCTGGTGGGGCTGACCAGAGCCGAGATTGGCAGCTTTGGGGCGAGTGCGGCCTATGAGCCGACGTTTTTTGAAGACCACAAGCTGTTAATCACCCAGTCAGCAACGAAGGCTCTGGCGTTTCGGCAGCAGATTCAAACCTCGGATACGCGCTCGGATGGGGACGCAGAGCGAAAGCAGGCGTTGTTAAAGAATGTGGAGCAAACGCTGGAGCCTGCCCGGTTGACGGCAAAGCTGGCAGTGGCCTCGTTTTTTGCGGGGGAGAATGCCAAACAGCGGCAGCAACATCGAGAGGCATTTGGCGGCAAGCTGATTGGCTATGAGAAGGGACTGGTGGATGAGGCTGCGATTCAATCGGTTGTCGTCAGCCTAACAGCGGGAGCAAAGGCTGTGCTGCCGTTTAGCTGGGAGCTGGAGTTTCCCGAAGTGTTTGACCGCCAGAATCCGGGGTTTGACGCAATTGTGGGCAATCCGCCGTTTGCTGGCAAGAACACGACGATCAGCGCTCACCCGGAGGGCTATCTGGACTGGCTGAAGCTGGTGCATCCGGAATCGCACGGCAATGCCGATCTGGTGGCCCATTTCTTTCGACGCTCGTTTACGCTGCTGCGGCAGGGCGGCGCTCTGGGGCTGATTGCCACCAACACGATTGCCCAGGGCGATACGCGCAGTACGGGCCTGCGGTTTGTTTGCAACAATGGCGGCTTGATCTACAACGCGACTCGTCGTTACAAATGGCCCGGTTTGGCGGCGGTGGTGGTGAGTTTGGTGCATATTTGGAAGCAGGGGCCTGACGCCCTTCGATCTGCTGGCAGCTCGAATTTATTACCGAACTCAGAGGGAGGAGATTGATCGGCTGATTACCTCTCACCATCGGGAGGAAGCTTGGGATGAGGTTTTGTTACCTCACGACTCAAGAAACGCTACGAAATCGTTTACTGCGGATACTTAAACAAAATCAACGCGGCTCGGATCAGCCTATTTTTACAATTCGAGAATATTTGCGCAGATGAACCCGAGGAAAAGCCCCCCAAAAAGTTCAGAAAAATCCGGAGAAGCAAGATGACTGTCGTTTTGAATCTGGACGCTGTGGATCTGACCGACGAGCAGTTTTACCGACTCTGTCTGGCCAATCCTGATCAGTCTTTAGAACGGTCGGCCCAAGGAGAGCTAATTGTGATGTCGCCAGTCGGGGGAGTTAGCGGTAGCCGCGAGTCAGACCTGAACGGCCTGGTTTGGCTGTGGAATCGTCAGACGCGACTCGGCCAAGTATTCAGTTCGTCTACGATTTTTCGCCTGCCCCAGGGAGGTGATCGGTCGCCGGACGTGGCCTGGGTGGCGAGAGAGCGCTGGGCCAGCCTGACACCAGAACAGCAGGAGCAGTTTCCGCCGATCTGTCCCGATTTTGTGATTGAGTTGCGCTCTCGCACTGATGCGCTGGAGCCGCTGCGGACTAAGATGCAGGAATATCTCGACAGCGGGCTGCGCTTAGGCTGGCTGATCAATCCCCAGGCCGATCAGGTGGAAATTTATCGGCCCAATCAGCCAGTGGAGGCGCTGAATTTTCCAGTGCAGCTATCGGGCGAGGCGGTTTTGCCAGGATTTGAGTTGGATCTACCGCTGGTTTAGCATTAGAGCAGTTGGATCAGGCTGTTCTGAACTCGTAGAAGCAGGTGAAACTAAGGGTCTATGGTAATCCTGAATGATTTAGCGCAACAATTGCAGCTTGATGACCCTGAGGAGCGCCGAACGATTAGCGGCGTGAGCTGGGCGCAATATGAGTCGCTGCTGGCTGATTTGGGCGATGGCTCTCCCTACTGCGTGGCCTATCTAGATGGAGTGTTGGAAATTGTGTCTCCGAGCCGTCGGCATGAAACTGGGAAAACGCGGATTGGCACGCTGCTGGAGATTTACTTTCTGGAGAAGGAGACAGAATATTTTCCCGCAGGTTCGACGACGCTGCGCCAAGCAGGACAGCAGGCGGGCGCGGAGCCGGATGAGAGCTACTGCATTGGTGTGGATAAACCGATTCCGGATCTGGTGATTGAGGTGGTTGTAACCAGCGGTGGTATCAATCGGCTGGAGGTCTATCGTCGTCTGGGGGTCAGCGAAGTTTGGTTCTGGCAGAATGACCAGATTGCGATCTACCATTTGCGCCAGGAGCAGGTGTTTACTCAAACGTTTGGCTATGAGGCGATTCCCCAAAGCGAAGTTTTGCCAAATTTGGATATGAATCTGCTGGTTGCGTCGGTCTGTAACCCGAACCCGCTGGCGGCGGCAAAGGCGTTTCGGCAGGCGGTGCGACAGGACTAGGGGATGAAATTGAAGCTGGATGAAAACATCTGAGAATATGGAGTGAACAATGCCTGACCTGAAACAGATTCAACAAGAAATTCAAGCTCTGCCGGAAGAGGCGCAGCTTTTGCTGATAGATTTTATTGAAATCTTGAAGAAACGATATCCGCAGTCTGACCAGCTAGAAGCAAATGAAAGCAATCTATCTCGAAGAAAACTAGAGCCGTTTGACCAATGGGAAGCTGCTGTATTAGAACTGGGTCAGCCCTGCCAAGTGTCTCTGCCTCATGAGGCGCTGAGCAATGGTAGCCCACTATGAGCAGAACACCGAGTGGCGAGACTGGATAAACTTTGATGTTCAGACTGAGGATAGCTGGAATTCTGTTTCACGAGGTATTCTATGATTGTTCTGACCGCAACCTGTGTTAATGGTGCAATTGCGCTGAATGAACCTTTACCCAAAGAACTGGAGGGTAAACAGGTTCAGATTATTGTTCAGGAGCTTGCGCCCCAGAAGAAACGTCGTCAGAGTGGAAGCGCAAAGGGACAAGTTTGGATGGCTCCAGATTTTGACGCTCCTCTGGAGGATTTTCAGGAGTATATGTGATGAGGGCCATACTGGATACGCATACGTTTCTATGGTTTGTGAATGATAGCTCTCAGCTCAGTTCAACCGCTAAGGATTTAATCGAATCGGAAACCAATCTTTGGATCAGCATTGCGAGTCTTTGGGAAATTGCAATCAAGGTCAGTGTTGGCAAGCTGTCGCTGCCCAGGCCATTGAACGACTTTATTTCTGAACATATTCAAGCTAATGAAATTGATATTCTGACAATCAATATCTCCCATCTCACTAAGGTCTCCACGCTACCGTTCCATCATCGTGATCCGTTTGATCGGCTGCTCGCTGCTCAGGCTTTGGTCGAACAGGTTCCTTTGATCGGCGTTGATGCTGTGTTTGATAGCTACGAAGTCAATCGTATTTGGTAAATCCTATGCCCTACGTTCCCCCGATTCTCCTGGACGGCAAACCCGTCGAAAAAATCACCGCCTTTTTGTTCGACAAGGGCGGCAACGATGACCCGGTTAGGCTGCTGGCCAATGCGGGCAAGAGTTTTCAAGGCAGCATTGTTCTGGGCATGGGCTTCACGTTTGACGACACGAACCCAGACGCCACGCCAATTGTCGAAATGCAGCGGCTAATCGAACAAGACCCGCGCAACGCCGAACGGATTTTCCCCTACATTGGCGGCGAAGAGGTGAACAGCAGCTCAACTCACGCGCACCATCGGTATGTGATCAATTTCTTTGATATGAGCGAAGAGGAAGCGTGGAAATGGCCTGACCTAATGCAAATTGTCAAAGATAAAGTTAAACCTGAACGCGATGTACAAAAGCGTGATGCTTTGAGAATTAGATGGTGGCAATACGCAGAGAAAAGACCAGGATTAGTGAAAGCCATTGCCCAGTGCGAGCGGGTGCTGGTGATTCCTCGTCATCAGCCAAATTGGTCATTGACATTCATGTCTTCCAATCTAGTGTTTTCTGAAGCGTTGATTATTTGTGCCTTAGATACCTACGCTACCTTCTGCATTCTCCAATCCCGCATTCACGAAGTCTGGGCGCGATTCTTTGGCTCATCTCTGGAAGATCGACTTCGCTATACACCCTCCGACTGCTTCGAGACCTTTCCCTTCCCCCTCAACTGGGAAACCAACCCCACCCTGGAAGCCATCGGCCAGACCTACTACGAGTTCCGCGCCGAGCTGATGGTGCGCCACAATGCCGGACTCACCGCCACCTACAACCGCTTCCACGACCCCGATGAAACCAATCCCGATATCCTGAAACTGCGCCAACTCCACGCCCAGATGGATCGCGCCGTCCTCAATGCCTACGGCTGGACCGACATTTCCACCGACTGCGAATTCCGGCTCGACTACGAAGACGAAGACGCCCTCACCCCCGACCCCTCTCCCAGAACGGGCGAGGGGAGAAAAAGCCGCAAGAAACCCTGGCGCTACCGCTGGCCCGAAGCCGTCCACGACGAAGTGCTGGCCCGCCTGCTGAAGCTAAACCAGGAGCGAGCCGAGGCAGAGAAACGGGGAGCCAGCCCCAAGCCAACCCGGCGCAAACAGACCGCCGCCGAAGCCGTTGAAACCGCCGACTCAGGCCAGCTCGACCTGTTCTAACCTATTTTGTCCGAACAGCACCTTCTAGAGGAGATTGATCGATGAACGAGCAAACCCAGCCCAGTCTCAGTGAACTAGTTCAAACTCAGCGATCCCAAATTCTGGCAATTGCTGCCAAACATGGAGCCTACAATGTCCGTGTCTTTGGTTCAGTTGCTCGCGGCACAGCCAGCGCAGAGAGCGACATTGATTTTCTGGTCGATTATGATCCGGCCCAACGCAGTCCCTGGTTCCCAATGGGGCTACTGCAAGATCTGGAAACCCTGTTGCAGCGCAAGGTTGATGTTGCTACCCCAGCAATGCTCAAACCCCAAATTAGAGACCAGGTATTGCAGGAGGCAGTGGATTTGTGAGACGAGACAGGGAACGATTAGAAGACATCTTAGCTGCAATCGCTGCGATTGAGCGATATGTTCAACAAGGGCGACAGGCTTTTGATGAGCAAGAGCTAATCCAGGTGTGGGTTGCTTATCATCTGCAAATGCTGGGAGAAGCTGCAAATAGTCTATCGGCTGACCTGAGGGCACAGCACCCAGAGATCCCCTGGGTACAAATTGTTGGATTGAGAAATCTGCTCGTCCATGAATACTTTCGCGTTGATCCTCAGATCCTTTGGGACATCACTCAATCTGACTTGCAGCCTCTCAAAATAGCAATTCAGACAATTCAACAGGAGCTAGAAGACCCATGAACCATTGGAGTACTGATACCCGAACTTCGCTAGACCGAGTTATGGTTAGATCTGGTGTATGAGAAAAAGGAGAAAAAAAGGCGTATCCTGCTGAATAAGACAAAAAAGCTCAGACCAGGAATACACCATGAATAACGATAACCTGATTGAATTCAAAACACCAGAAACCACAGAAA